>CACYHG010000061.1 GCA_902774175.1 uncultured Bacteroidota bacterium | reverse complement strand
ATTCCGTTTCGACCTTACAGCCTCTAAAAAGGCCCTGAAACAGTTTAAGGATTTTCTGGAACATAAAAAGGAAACACAATGAAACATTTCGACGATATCAATGATGATGAGATACGTGTAATCGGCGGCGGACAGTCTCGCAGACCGTCAAACCGGAACCGTTGGTTATGGGTTGCTGTTGCGGGAATTGTCCTGCTGATTCTGGGCATCCTGCTGCGAATGAAGCAAAATGCCTACCAGAATGAAGTGGCAGAAGCGGAAACCCTTTCCGAACCGGAAGCTGTCTCCCCCACCTTGGTGCAGGCGGCAGCCGCAACTGTTCTTGTATCCGACACCACCATCAATGATGTGCAGCTGCGCCTCCATTTCCCTGTGAACGCGGTGCCGGAGCTCCGCATCGGCATCCCCGACACCACCGACCCGTCGCTGCTGATGGCCCTCCAGGCTGCGGACATCCGCGCCGACAACGGACTGATGGTGGGAGCCTTTGTGCTTAAAGGGGAGCTGATGTCACGGGGTATGTCAAAAAAAGGGTTCTGCGCCATACTTGGGGATGAAATCCACATAGGCATGGCTGAAAGCACGCCGCTGTTCGAGGAATCCATTGAGAAAGAGGGCGGATTTTTCAGGCAGTACCCGTTAGTTTGTGACGGAAAAATGGTGGAGAACAAGCCGAAAGGCAAGGCGGTGCGGCACGCGCTCTGCGAAATTGACGGGCAGGTTGCAGTGGTGAGCAGCCTCTCCAACGAATCGATGCACGATTTCGCGCAGGCGCTGGAGGACATGGGCGTGCGGCAGGCCATCTACCTGACCGGCGCCGACTCATACGGATTCTACCGTCCCCAAGACCGGCCCTTCACCTCCTGGGGGGATGCGAAACTTGCCGCCTCCTACGGAAATGTGAACTTCATTGTATGGAAAAGCATAAAACAATAATGCAGTATTACATTTGTGATCGTCCGATTACACAGGATGATATGATGAAACTCTTGGAGTTGCCGTCGCATAGTAATGATTGTAGGGTTGCAGATAACATGCCTGTGGAAATGTTACCGATGGTCTATTACCGGGGAAACGGGGATACGATGTTTGTCGCCGTACAAAAACAGTATTCTGGATCCGTATTTAGCCATTTAAAAAAACTTAAAAGAAGGTGGTTTGATTTTGCATTCTGGAAATGCAGAATCTAGAGTATCCGCCTCGCAGGGCAGTTACAACTTCAGGCGGTAGGGGAGTTTACCGGCCATCTTACTTGAAAAATTCCTTCAAGGCAATTTTTTTTACAATTTCCAAATCTCTTCTGCCGTCAGGCCGGTGTACTTTGCAATCAGATCAACCGACATGCCATCATTTTTCATGCGGCGTGCGATTTTTTTTGCCCTGCTGTCAGAACCTTTCATTTCAGCCGTTTCCATCACGCTGTAGTTGTCCCAAAAGACCTTCTTGCTCTCCTCGTACTGCCAGCGTTCGTCCTCCGAGTAACGCGCAATCTCTGCCTGCTCGAAAAGTTTCTTGAAAATGCGGTCCTGCAATGCCTTTGGCCGTTCAAGCAGACGGTAAAGGTTCTTGAGTACAAACATCCACTTGTCGAACATTGTCTCCAGTTCGTCCTCGCTCTTGTTGAACTTAGGCATCTCAAGGTAGACGAAGGTCAGCTTGTCGTAGAAAACATGGTGATCCTCAACATCCTTCAGCTTGATCTCATGACGGTAGCTGTCAGCTGGATATTCGCCGTCGGGAAACACGAAGTTGAGGATGCCGACAGTGTAGACATTTTCCAGGTGATAGTTCCACGGCCCCTTGGGCGCCTGCTGGCGGATGGGCGTAGTGGCGTAATAAACGCTGCGGTCCTTGAAGAAGGCCTGTTCCGCCTTCTGCATCTCCACGATGAAGCGGCTTCCGTCCCTGGTTGTGCAATAGACATCAAATACGGAGCGGCGGTCGCCACTGCCGTCGCCGAGGTTTTCGCTGTTGAGGTACTGGATGTCCTCGATTTCTTTCTCACTGTTGTTGAACAAGGCATTGAGGAAACTGATGAGCAAATCCTTGTTCATCTCCGTGCCGAAAAGTTTCTTGAAGCCGAAGTCAGTGTAGGGGTTAATGTATTTCTCTTTTGTCATATATATCATGATTTATTTGTCATTTGCTGGTAAAACGGCAATGTATAAGGTTTATTGTGTTCTGAGCATTTTTTTTATTCTCCTTTTTATTTTCAACCTGCAAAAGTACAAAAATAACAGATACCAACCCTGAAAAAGAAAAAAACATTCGCTCCATGCTTGATGAAATTTTCAGGCAACAGAAATTCGATACCACTAATATTCCAAAACGACATTTCATACACCCCAACGTGAATTTCATACAAAGGGGCACGTAAAGCGCTCCGGGACATTGTTTTTTAGTCTTTTTTTGCAGCCGGTTCGCATCGGGGACGGTGCGGATGGAAACAGAATCTTTAATTTTAAAAAACATGTGCTTTGTAGGAGGAAAATCTGGACGGCAACGGCCGGTGCGTAAAGTGAATGCAGAATCCGGTAGGAAAAAAGCTGTTTTTTTCTTTCTATATGTGCTTTTCCTTTTGCCGCATTATTGTCCGGCACAGGATACCGTGTCAATTATAGCTGGATTTATGGGTAAGGATGGCTGTAATAGATCTATGGATTTAAAGATGGATACTTTGACGATTCATATGAGAGGCGATACATCTGTAACATTGGCAATGCTTTACTATATTGATTCTACGGATGAGTATTTTAATTGGGGTGGAACAATATACCCCAAAGTCATTTCCCAATCCATTTGTATTGTTGTTGATGGTATTGTTGTTGGAGGTAAACATTTGGATAGTCTCCCTATTGACAAACATGCAAAAATAAAAGAAGGAATACAACGTCTTCCAATAATTGATATTAGTCTCTATAAAGGAAATGACAGCAATTATTATTTCATCTTATATGGGGCGGCTCTTTGTTGTGGCATGGAGTGTCCTGAATATTTTGGTGTTTTTGACTCAAAAGGTACGCTATTGTATGAAGTTATAGCTGCAAACAACTACCAATATGACAAGCATTTTAAAAGTTTTGATGATTTTTGTCGTTGTAAAGGTATTGATGAAAAATTTCCTTTAAAGAAGAGATCCTTTTATTAGTTTGGATATGAGGATTAGGCACATTATCATCTTCGCACGCCTCTCCGCCGTCCCAAATTCTGTCGCAGGGGAGGTATCATAAAAAAATCCCCGCAACAACTGCGGGGATTCGTAGGAATGACGGGGTTGTATTATTTCTCCAGCCGGATGCGGGCATCCACGGCGGTAACGTAGCGCGGGTTGCCCAGCAGCGGGTTCAGGTCCATCTCGGCGATTTCCGGAGCGGCCTGCACCAGTGCGCTTACACGTGCAATCTGTTCGGCATAGAGGTCCAGGTTCACACCTTCCTGACCGCGCACGCCCTGCAGGATCTTGTATCCTTTGAGCTGTGTGAGCATCTCCTTGGCCTCTGCGGCAGTGATGGGGGCGAGGGCGCTCTGCACATCCTTCAGCACCTCAATGAAAATGCCGCCCAATCCGAAGAAAATCTGATGCCCGAACTTCGGGTCGCGGATTGCACCGATATAGACGTCCGTGCCGTCCAACATCGGGTACATCTCAACTGCGTAGGTCTCCGGTATGACAATCAGCCGGTCAAACTCCTTGCCGACGGTCTCCAGATCCTTTACGCCGAGGGTCACGCCGCCCACATCGGATTTGTGCAGCGGGCCGACCACCTTCATGACTAACGGGGTGTCCTTGCCGCAACCGACCTCCTTGGCGAAGGCGATGGCATCCTCCTTCTTATCGACCTCAACCGATTTCTTGCGGCTGATGCCGGCGGCGTCCAGCAGCTCGTTGTAGTCGGCGATTTCCATGTATCCGTCCTTGCAGCGTTCCACGGTGCGACGGATTCTCGCCACGTCGATGGCGGGCTGCTCCACATGCTCCGGCTGCGGTTTCGGTGTGTTATACACCTTGCAGAGCGCATGACCCAGCACACACTCCTCCGGGAAGTTGATTCGGCCGCGGTTGATGAACTCCTGAATCTCCTCCTTTACATTAATAATAGAGGGGAGTACCGGGAAAATCGGCTTCTTGCAGGTTTTCATCTTCTCGTCCAGCAGGGTATAGACCTCGTGGTTGGAGAAGAGGCCGGGCGAGCCGAAAATCACCACGGAGAAGTCAATGTCTGTATAGTCGTTCTCCACCGCGTCAATGATGTAGCCCAACTGCTCGGCGGTGCCGGTGGCAAGGAAGTCGATGGGATTGCCCACGGATGAACCGGGGAACAGTTTGCTCAGCAGCTCCGGCGATTTCGGATGCTCCTTCAGGCTTGGCACCTCCATGCCTCCGTCGGAGAGCACGTCGGTAAGCATGACGGCGGGGCCGCCAGCGTGGGTGATGACCGCACAGCGTTTGCCCTTTATTTCCGGATGCATGAAGACTGCGCACACTGTCGTAAGTTCCTGCCGGTTCTGGCAGCGCACAATGCCAGCCTTGCGGAACAGCGCATCGACGGCGGCGTCGTTGGTGGCCAATGCACCGGTGTGCGATGAGGCGGCACGGCTACCTGCCGCGGAGCCTCCGCTCTTGATTGCGGCGATGTGGCAGCCCTTGTTGATAAGGTTGCGGCTGTGCTTCAGCAGACGCTGCGGGTCGCCGATCTTTTCCATGTAGAGCATGATGACGCGGCTTGATTTTTCCGGGTCGAATGTGTTGTCCAGATGCTCAAGAACATCCTCAATGCCCAGTTGCGCTGAATTACCGACCGCCCATACGCTATTAAAGGTCAGGCCGTTTGAAATACCATACTCCTTGATGAAGACGGCTGTGGCGCCGCTACCGGTGATGAAGTCCACACCGTGAGGGTCCAGGGTGGGGATGGGGGTGTCGAATGCACCGCAGTAGTTGGTGTTCAAAAATCCGGTGCAGTTGGGGCCGATCAGGGAGCCACCGACGCTGTTGATGTGCTCCACAATCTGCCTCTCCAGTTCCGCGCCTGTCTCGTTCTCCTCCGAAAAGCCTGCGGAGACGATAATGAAGCCACCGGTTCCTTTCTGATGAGCCAGAACGTCAACCGTGGAGGGACAGTATTTTGCGGCGATGGCCAGAATGGCGCAGTCCACCTGCGGCAGATCCTCCACCTTTGCATAGCAGCGGACGCCCTGCACTTCGGTCTCCTTTGGGTTCACGGCATAAATCTGCCCTTTGAATCCGCTCTCCTTTAAATTTTTAAGAACCTTTCCACCTGGTTTGTGGATGTCACTTGAGGCACCGCATACAACGATGCTCTTGGGTGCTAATAATTTGGGGTTTATCATATTGTTTATTTTTGTTTTTCAGATGTGTTTAGAAATCGTCCTCTTCATCCTCCTCATCCTCTCCGCTTTTGCCGGTGAGTTCGCGAATATGCTCGTTCCATTCCTTTGGAGTGTAGTATTTGTAGTTGGAAGGTATGGAGAATTCAACTGCGTTGATTTTCTTCTTCTTTACCTCAATGGCCTCATAGACAACCTTCTTGCCCTCTCCGGCAGGCTGCTCCTTATAGAGCGGGAATCCCTGCAAACCGGGAATGAAGTGGCAGTTGATGTTGCTGTCAATGCCGATTTCCGTGGTGGTATAGACTGTGATGGTCACAGTTTTCGGTGCGGTCTCCTCATCCTCGTCCTCATCTTCATCCTCGTTTTTCATTACGGTGACAACGATGTCGTATCCCTGGCATTGGTAGCCGCAAATATCCTTGGTGTCCGACCGTTTTTGGATAACATAGTTGCGTTTGGAAGTGTCATTCTCCTTTTTAGGGGTGGGGATTGTGACCGCGCATTTTTCTCCCGGAAGGTCCCAAAGCCGGACAATGGAGTCGATCATATCGATCTGGTACATGAAGGCTCCGCCGAGATTATGGGTTGTTTTGGTGAAATTGCCGGAAATGATCTGCTCGCTTTCCTGTGGGGCGTTCACCAATTGCTTGGGTTCAAAATCCCCTTCGTACTTGATCCCGAATTTTACGGAACCGGCGAATGATTTCCCTTTCTGTGCCATGCTCTTTCCGCCAAGCAGGCAGCAGGCGGCCATAAGGCTGATAATTGCTAACTTTTTCATCTTGTGCTTATTTTTTCTTTTAGTTAAAATTTCCAGCCGGCGGTAACGACCACGCTGTTGCTGATGTTGTCCACGTTATAGCTGTATGCGGATTTTTCATAGAAGACATCCTTGTCGGTATTGGTGACATGCTGGAAGGCAATGTCGATGTAGTTTGTGGTGCTGCGGAATCCAAGACCTGCGGAGAACACATGATGGCTGGCGTCCCGTCCGATATTGGCCGCAAACGGGTTGCTCATGTAGGCGTAACCGGCCCGAAGCGCCACGGGTGACAGATTGAGTTCGCCGCCAACCCTCACGGTGTGTCCGTTACGGTACATTTGCATTATGGAGTTGTTTTCGGTCCGGAATGAGTAGCTGTCGGAACGGAGCCGCATGATGGAATAGTCGGCCATTTCATAATCCACATTGATGAATCCGAAGTTTCCAAAGATGAAGGCGGCGTTTGCCAGCACGCGGTACGGGGTGTTGATGGAGTATTCGAACTCGCCGTTTGAGGCAAGCTTGTCAACGGACAGTGTGTCGAACTGGCTTGTGAAACGGCTGTCGTATTCCTCCTCCACGCCATAATAGGTAGGGGTGTGCATCGCAAAGCCGAGACGCAGGAAGCTGAATGGCTGGTAGAGCATACCGGCTTTGAAATTGATGCCTGACCCTTCGGAATGGATGTAGTTCTGATATGTCATGGATTGGAAGGGCTCGTTGCGGTTGGTGTTGGTTTCAACGTATGAATAGCTCTCCACATAGCTGTAATAGGGGATGCCGAGTGTGGCGCCGACAAACAGTTTGTCCTGCCAGTTCCCGCTCAGTGAGAATACGTATTCGTTCATGGAACCCTTCTGTTTGATTGATTTTTCCTGCAGAAGACTGTTCTGGCTGATTTTTGAGATGAAGTTATTGTTTGCATCCAGCCCAAGCAGTCCTCCGCTCCAGGCCAGGTATCCCAGATAGCTGCCGCTTGTGAATTGGCCGCTTGCATCTGTGTAGATGTCCTTGTTGTTGGCATCGGCGGCGACGTAGTCGATAAAGGAGGTCCCGTTCATGTTGGGGCCGCAGCCGTAGCCATAGGTGTTGAAGTTGCCCATCCTGTTTATGCCGGTTGAAATCTGTACGGCCTTCCAGTTTGCGCTTTCGTTGTCGTTCGGTATGGTCAGCACCACGCCGATGTTGCCAAGGTTGAAGTTGGGTTTGTAGTCCTTATAGGTTTCCCCGTTGTATTCTATCTTCGTGCTTCCGAAATAGAGCGAGGGGGAGATGGAGAATTCGCTGCGGTTGTAGGTTCCCAATGCCGCCGGATTGGTGGATGCGGTTGAGAAATCGGCGCCGAATGCGCCCATTGAGCCGCCCAGTGCGGTGTTGCGTGCCGTCCCCGTCGGGGTAAGCATGGAGTAGCGGAAGGCGTCCCTGTCATTCTGGGCATTTGCAGCCACGGCACAACTGAAAAGCAATGTGGCGATTATGATTCTGTTCCTTTTCATGGTATGTTATTTTTTTTTGTTTCAAGATACATATTATATTATTAGAAGATATGGTCTGTTAGCGGTGTCCTCTCACACTGCCACCACCGCCGCTGCTGTGGCTGCTGCCGCCTCCGCTGAACCCGCCGCTTCGCACGGAGGATGAGGAGCTGGAGCTTGGGCGGCTGCTGGAGCTTGACGGTGTGCTGCTGCTACGGACGGGTGTGCTCTGCCGCACACTGTTGTTAGTTGGAGTGCTCTGCCGCACCGAATTGTTGTTTGCAGGTGTGCTCTGCCGTACAGAGTTGTTGTTGGCAGGAGTGCTTTGCCTCACGCTGCTGTTGTTGGCGGGTGTGCTCTGACGCACACTGCTGTTGGTTGCAGGCGTGCTCTGCCTCACGGAGCTGTTGTTGGCAGGAGTGCTGTTGCTGCGGCTGTTCTGTGAGGAATTGGAGACCGCTGGAACGGATTCACTTGCCCTGTCGGTTGAAGTTGAACGGTTGTTCCTTACAGAAACTGTGGTCTGCTGCTGCCTGTTATTGTTCACGGCCTCCCGGTTGACCGCATTGCCATTGTTCCGCACGCTGCCGTTGGCCGGTTGGTTGGTGACAGTGTTGTTATTGTTGCTCCGAACGGTGCTGTTCCCGGAAGGGGTGGCATTGGAGCTGGGGGCAACGGTCTGGTTGTTGGCCCGCACGGAAGTCTGTCCCGCATTGGTGGGCTGTTGGGAAACGGCAGGGTTGTTCCGCACGCTGGTGGATTGGCCGCTGTTTCCGGATGCCGTCCGGCCGCTGTTGCTGCCGGTCGCGGAGGAATGGACGGAGGCGTTGCGGACCGACTGCTGGTACCGTTCTGCGAATGATGTTTCCGAAGCCTTGCTGGGTGAGTTGCTGTAACCGCCTGTGCTGGCCACATTCTGTCTTACGCTTTGCGCATTTTTGACCGATGCGCCGCTGCCTTGCACACTGTTGCGGTGGGCATATCCGAAGGTGCGGTTGTCATCGTAGCTGTTATAGTAGTGGTCAGCATAGTTGTTATGGTACCTGTTGTTATTATATCTGCTGTTATGCTTGGCATCGCGGTAGCCGTCCCTGTAGCCCTGACGGTATGCGTTGCCGAAACCGTAGTAGTGGTGGTAGGGGCGGTAGTAGTGGTAAGGGTCGTAGTATCCCCAGTGGAAGCCGTGGTGCACGTAGTGGGGATGGTAGTGATATGGACGGTAGTACCAGGAATCCCACCAGAAGGAATATCCGAGGTATACGCTTACACCCCAGTCTCCCGGATAGCGGGAGTACCAGTATCCGTTGGTGAACCATGGGTCATAATAGCCCCAGCCGTAGCAGCATGGGGAGTAGAAACGGCGGAGACGTGCGCTGTAGGCGTAGTCGTAGTAGTCGTCCATGTCAAAGTAGTAGTTGTTGACAATGGTGGTGCCGTTTTGGGTTTCGGTGGTTGTGTAGTCCGGCTGCCGGTTCTCCGCAGTGGAGGTGGCATACTGGTTTTGTGCCTCCAACTTGGCGGCTTCCGCTTCTGCCTTGGCAGCGGCTGCCTCGGCCCTTGCAGCGGCTGCTGCTGCTTTGGCTGCTGCGGCGTCAGCCATATCCTTCTGACGGTAGGACGCATTGTAGTAACCGTCATCCACAAACGTGTTCATGGTCGTGCAGGACGTTGTGCAGACCAGCATGATTGGGAGTGCCCATTTGGCTAAATCTTTCATTGTTTTGCTCCTTTCCAATTTATGGTGTTTGTTTTTTTTATACTTTTGCATTTTGTTTCCGTGGCTTTTCGGGGCTTTGGAAAAATTTTGCAAAGATAATAATTTTAATAACATAGATTTCAAAAATCATACCAAAAAAATGGCAGAACAGTTAACAACAAGGGAAGAGAATTATTCTCAATGGTATAACGATTTGGTAATCAACGCCGGATTAGCTGAAAACTCTTCGGTCAGAGGATGCATGGTCATCAAACCTTACGGCTACACTTTGTGGGAAAACATGCAGCATGTGCTGGACCGCATGTTCAAGAGGACCGGACATGTCAACGCATATTTTCCGCTGCTGATTCCAAAATCCTATCTGAGCAGGGAGGCGCATCACGTGGAGGGTTTTGCCAAGGAGTGCGCTGTGGTGACACATTACAGGCTCAAGGCCGATCCGGAGACCCACGGCGTTGTGGTCGATCCGGAGGCGAAGCTGGAGGAGGAGCTGATTGTCCGCCCCACCTCGGAGACAATCATCTGGAGCACCTACAAGAACTGGATTCATTCCTACCGTGACCTTCCGCTGCTTATAAACCAATGGGCCAATGTGATGCGTTGGGAGATGCGGACGCGCCTTTTCCTCCGGACCGCCGAATTCCTCTGGCAGGAGGGGCATACCGCCCATCAGACGCGCGAGGAGGCGCTGGAGGAGACGGAAAAAATGATTAATGTATATGCGGAGTTTGCCGAAAAGTACATGGCGATGCCGGTGATTCGCGGCCGCAAGACCGAGACCGAGCGTTTTGCAGGTGCTGAGGACACCTACTGCATCGAGGCGCTGATGCAGGACGGCAAGGCGCTGCAGGCCGGCACCTCCCATTTTCTCGGGCAGAATTTCGCCAAGGCCTTTGACGTGCAGTTCCTGAACAAGGAGAACAAGCTGGAATATGTATGGGCAACCTCATGGGGTGTCTCCACACGGCTGATCGGCGGCCTCATAATGACCCATTCCGACAACAACGGGCTGGTGCTTCCGCCGAAAATAGCCCCGCTGCAGGTGGTGATAATCCCGATATACCGCAACGACGAGCAGCTGGCGCAGGTGTCGGAGGTGGCCGAACGGATTAAAGGTGCGCTTTTGGAAAGGGACATCACTGTCAAGTTTGACAACCGCGAGGAATACCGCTCCGGCTGGAAGTTCCATGAATACGAGCTGCAGGGCGTGCCTGTAAGGATTACTGTCGGTGCACGCGATCTGGAGCAGGGCAAGGTGGAGCTGTTCCGCCGCGACACTCTGGAAAAATGGCTGGTTGATACTGATTCTGCCGTGGATGAGACGGTTGCCCTTATGGACAAGATCCAGCAGAACATGTTTGTGAAGGCCAAAGCCTTCCGCGACGCAAGCATTCACCGTGTGGATACATGGGAGGAGTTCCAGGAGCAGATTGAAAAGGGCGGATTCCTCTATTGCCATTGGGACGGCACGGCGGAGACCGAGGAGAAGATCAAGGAGCTTACAAAGGCCACTATCCGCTGCATTCCGTTTGACAATCCTCAGGAGGAGGGACGCTGCGTCTATTCCGGACGGCCTTCCCACCAGAGGGTTCTGTTCGCCCGTGCCTATTGATTTGTCATGATTGGCGATATCATAAGTTTCCGGCATCATCTGCACGCGCATCCGGAACTTTCCGGGCATGAAAAGGACACCCATGATGCCATAGCGGCCTTTTTGCGCAAACTGCATCCGACCGTCCTGCATGAGCATGTCGGCGGTTATGGTCTGGTGGCGGTTTTCGGTGATGCGTGTGCGGATGCTGTAGCCTTCCGTGCCGACATCGATGCGCTGCCCATTTGCGAGACACTGCCTTTGCCGTATGCCTCGGAGTTGCAGGGCGTGTCGCACAAGTGCGGCCATGACGGCCATACCGCCATTCTGCTGCGGCTTGCGGAAAAACTTTCTGAACGGATGGGTTCAGGGGCACTTCCATGTACGGCGGTGCTGGTTTTCCAGCCGGCGGAGGAGACGGGTGAGGGCAGCCGGAGAATATTGGATTCCGGTGTGCTGCAGAAATATAGGATTTCAGCTTTTTATGGGTTGCACAACCTTCCGGGTTTTCCTTTGGGGCAGCTGGTTTTCCGTCAAGGGACATTCGCCGCCGCGTCGGTGGGGATGGTGCTGCATCTGCAGGGCAGGGAGACCCATGCCGCCTTTCCGGAAATGGGCGTGAACCCTGGCCTTGCGGTGTCGGAAATAATCCGCAGTGTTCTGGCTTTGAACACCTCTCCCGACATTGACGGTGATGGTTTCAGGCAGGCGACGCTGATTGCGGTGCGTCTGGGAAAGGAGGCCTTCGGCACTTCGGCAGGGGAGGCGTATGTGATGTTCACGCTCCGTGCCTATACCAACCATAGCATGGCGGCCCTGAAGGAGGAGGTGCCGGCGTTGGTGCGGAGCATTGCCGGACGTTACGGGCTTGGCTTCAACATGGAATGGCGTGAGCCATTTAATGCGACCGAAAACCATGATGCGCAGGTGGATAATCTGGTTGGAAAGGCGCGAAACGCAGGTCTGGACTTTGTAATGGCTGAGCATCCGTTCCGCTGGTCGGAGGATTTTGCCGACTATCTGATGCGGTATCCTGGAGCCTTTTTCGGCATAGGGAGCGGTGAGGGTCAGCCTGAACTGCACCATCCCGATTTTGACTTCCCTGATGCCGTCATTCCAGTTGCAGCAGATTTTTTTGAAAAACTCCTGCTGCCGTATTGATATTTTAACTACTTTTGCAGCCGCGTTTTTCGCAAAGGGGCTGCTTGGTTTTGACAGCTCGTATGTGGGAATGTAAGCATGCCGGACGTTGTAAGCAGGTTCCGTAACAGCCAACTTTCATGCCAAATAAATGGCGAAAACAACAACTTTGCTCTCGCTGCCTAGCCATAGCTAACGCACGAAGCTGTCTCCCCGGAAGTCTCTCTTCCCGACGTCCGGACCGAGGCATCGGAAAGGGGAAGATAGGTGACGTCGGCCTCGCGCCGTTGCCGAAATCTTAAGAGGATAAGCCGGTCGCCGGTATAGCCTTGTACCATCCTCCGGACGAAAACCAATTCAAGGATAAGCATGTAGAAAGCGTTTTTGCAGCGTGTTTGGACGAGGGTTCGACTCCCTCCAGCTCCACTTTCAACGGGGGAATAGGGTCCCGAAACGCAAAGAAAGACACTGATAATCAAAAAGGTTATCGGTGTCTTTCTCTTTTTACACCGACAAGCTTTCCGGACCCTGGGGCCAAGGGTTGCTATCAGGATGACAGGTGCAGAAATATGCTGATAATCTTGGAAATATCCACACATCTACGCCCCGGAACGGTGTTCGAACGGGATGGGGA
>CACYHG010000060.1 GCA_902774175.1 uncultured Bacteroidota bacterium | reverse complement strand
GTCATCGCTTCGGTGGGACGGTCAAAGGCAGATGCCGAAGCCTCGATGCGTTCCATCGTGGTGATGTCGGTGTGGAAATGCCGCATCTGCCGGATGTCTTCAGCCATGTCGGTGACAAGCTCCTTTTCCGTGATGCCGCATAGCGCGGAGTATTGCGGAAGCATTGAGATGTTCTTCAGGTTGTTGATGGTGGAGAAGATGCTCAGCTGTGAGAACTTGGTGATTCCGGTGATGAAGCAGAAGCGGATCATCGCCTCGCACATCTTTCTGCCATGCGGGCAAAATTTTTCCGCAATAACCGCGTTATACTGTCATATTATTACAAGACAATGACAAGAAGAAGCAAAAACAGGAGGCCCAAGGACGAAAGCATTGAACAGAAACTGGCGGAGGTTTTCGCCAAATCGCCCTACCAGCCGTTTAACGTGAAGCAGCTGGCCGCCAAGTTAGGCGTGACCGACAAGGAGAAGCGGCAGCATATCCACGCCGCGCTGGAGCAGATGCTGGCATCGGCCATACTCGTGTCGGCCAACCGAGGAAAATATAAATTGAACCCGATTCATCTGGAGGCGGATGTGCGGAAGGTGATCCAGGGGCGCATCAGCATGAAGCAGACAGGAAAGGCCTATCTGATTCCGGACAACACGGAGCTGGAGGACATCTTCATCGCAGCCAACAACACCGGCAAGGCGCTGAACGGCGATGTGGTGAAGGTGCACCTTTTCCCTTCCCGCCGTGGCAAAAGGCCGGAGGGGCGCGTGGTGGAGGTGGTCAGGCGCGACAAGCAGCGTTATGTGGGCACCCTGCGCATTTCGCGGAACATCCGCTATTTCACCTTTGACGATATCGGCAACTCCTTCTCGGCCATGGTCTCCGGGGACAACCTGCGCGGCGCCAAGGACGGGCAGAAGGTGGTGGCCAAATTGGTTGAGTGGCCCGACAACATGCGCAATCCGGTGGTGGAAATCACGCGGGTGCTGGGCTACCCCGGCGACAACGAGGTGGAAATGATGTCCATCCTGCTCGACCAGAACTTCACCAACGAGTTTTCCGCCCAGGTGGAGAAGGAGGCGGAGGCGCTGCCTGTGGAGATTCCGGAGAAGGAACTGCACGCCAGACGCGATTTCAGGGAGACGCTCACCATCACCATCGACCCTGCGGATGCCAAGGACTATGACGATGCCATCTCCTTCAAGGATTTGGGCAACGGCACCTTCCAGGTGGGTGTGCATATTGCGGATGTCTCCTATTATGTGCGTCCGAACACCGCCATCGACGCTGAGGCGCTGAACCGCGCCACCTCCGTATATCTGGTGGACCGCACCATCCCCATGCTGCCCGAAAAGCTCTGCAACCAGGTCTGCTCGCTCCGTCCGCATGAGGACAAGCTCTGCTTTTCAGCCGTGTTTGTGCTGGACGGGGAGGCCAAAATCCTGAAGCAGTGGATAGGCCGGACTGTGATCCATTCCGACCGCCGCTTCAATTACGACGAGGTGCAGGCCATCATTGAAAGCGGCGAAGGGGAGTATGCCGCCGAAATCCGGCAGCTGGACCAGCTGGCCAAAAAGATGCGTGCGCAACGCTACGAAAAGGGCGCCATCAACTTCGGCTCGGAGGAGGTGAAGTTTGTGCTGGACGAAAAGGGCAAGCCTGTGGATGTATACATCCGTGAGGAGAAGGACTCAAACCGTCTGGTGGAGGAATACATGCTGCTGGCCAACAAGAAGGTGGCCGAACTCATCGGCAAGGTGCCGCAGGGTGCGGAGGCCAAACCGTTCGTATACCGTGTGCATGACCAGCCTCTGGAGGATAAGATCGGCACCTTCAACAACTTCATAGGCAAGTTCGGCTATGCCCTGCAGATGAAGTCACGCAAGGGGCTGGCCAATTCGATGAACCGGCTCTTCACCGAGGTGGAGGGCAAGGGCGAGCAGCACCTGATCGAGCAGCTGGCCATCCGTACAATGCAGCGTGCCGTCTATTCCACTGACAATATCGGCCATTACGGGCTTGGCTTCAAATACTACACCCACTTCACCTCGCCAATCCGCCGCTATCCCGACCTGATGGTGCACCGGCTGCTTACCCGCTACATGAAGGGCGAACCTGCTGCTGACAAGGCGCTGCTGGAGGAGAAGTGCAAGCATTCCTCCGACATGGAGCAGCGTGCTACGGAGGCGGAGCGCACCTCCGTCAAATACATGCAGGCGCTCTACCTCTCCGACAAGGTGGGGCAGGTGTTCGAGGGGCTGGTCTCAGGCGTGAGCAAGTGGGGCATCTGGGTGCAGTTGGACGGCAGCAAGTGCGAGGGCATGGTCTCGGTTAAGACACTGAACGACGACTTCTACTATCTGGATGAGGAGAACTACCGCTACATTGGCCAGCGCAGCGGACGCATATACCAGCTGGGCGGGCGTGCGAAAATCACGGTGCGCGGAGTGGATCTGGCTAAAAAGCAGATCGATTTCATGTTCGTGAACGATTAATCCCTACTCTTTGACAAAGAGTTTGTTGAACTGTCCTTTGCTTCCGTATGCACGTAAAAGATAGGGGCCTTTATGCAGCGACTGCACGTCAATGACGGTTTCGCTGCCGGAAAACTCCCCCTCCATAATTTTGCGCCCCTCCATGGAATAGATTTCATAGCGGTGGCTGCTCTCCTGCAGCGGGGCGATGCGCAGCCGCAGCTGCTCCTGGCACGGGTTTGGGAAGATTGTGAGACGGCTGCCTTGTGCTCCGAACGGGATATGGCGGATCGAAACGGTGCTGTCCACACAAAAGCGGATGCTGTCGCGGTATCCGAAATCGATGCCGGAGCGGATGCAGCGTCCCTGCAGGAAAAGATGGAAGCTGCCCTGCCATCCGCCGTCCCTTCCGGTCAGGCCGTCCCCGGCGCTGTCCGTGATGATGAAGTCGTAGCATCCCTCCTGCAGGCAGAAGGTGTCGCGATATGTGGTGGAGAAATTCAGCGGTTCCGGATTATTCGCGATGGTGTCGCCGGACGCTGTTTTGAGTATCCAATGTGTTTGTGACGGATAATAGTCTGTCCTGACCTCCCAGCCGGCGGAGGCGCCACGGTGGTATGTGAAATTGCTCCGGAGGGTGTCGTTCGCGCTGTTCCCGTCATCGGGGAATGAGACCCATACAAGCAGGCTGTGCATCCCTTCGGCAAGGCCGTGCAGTGTGTCGATGACCACGGTGTCAAGGCTGCCATATTTCCAGTTTCCCTGCCGTGTGATGCTGCGTGGTGGGAGGGAGTCCAGCATGTAGTGTATCTGAATGTCGGTGACAGGCAGGTTGCCGTTGTTGCTCCAGCATACGGACGGCTTCAGTGTCATGCGGCATTCCTCCACATCGGGTTGCAGCAGTTCGAGCAGCTGCACGTCGGTCTCATAGTCGGAGGAGTCCGGGTCCAGGCCGTTGAGCATGGTCGCTCCGGTTTGCAGGGGGTCAAGCCAGTCCTTCAGCCGTTGTCCGGCATTGGGGATATCTCCGCTCTCCCATGAGTAGGCCAGTTTCCCGAACACATCGTATCCCTCCTGGTACAGGCAGCTGGCTGTGCCGCCGTCCAACTGTCCGATCACCTGCTGCTGCGCGTTGAAGAGCCCGCATCCTGACGAGCCTCCTTCGGTGGTGCCTTTTGACCAGAAGGGGACCTTCCAGTGGGTGTTCCCGAAGGATTCCCCATTGTTGTCGCTTTCGGCAAGTTTCTGGTTACAGACAGATATTTTCTTCACATCTCCGGAGGGATGGTGTATGCTTACGGCGGAGGATGCCGCCGTGTCGTTGCAGTTCCATCCTGCGTAATAGGTGTGGAAATAGGTGGGTGGGGTGCGGCTGAGTTTCAGCAGGGCGAAATCGGAGTCGTAGTTTTTGGCCACCACGGTCGCACCGGTGATTGAGAATCCCTCCTGATATGTGGAGCTCTGGCAGTTGTCCGCCTCATGCTGGAAAATGAACACCATGTTTGATGCCTGGGCGGTGTTGAGGCAGTGGTATGCTGTCAGCAGGTATGGCGTGCGGTCCCTGGCGGTGTTGTTGACCAACGTGCCGCTGCAGAGTATTTTCGAGCCGTTCAGGATCATGCAGACAGCCCTCCGGGCCTGCTGATAGCCATCCCCCTCCTTGCAGCGTATGTCAATGTTGCACCTCCCTGAATTCCCGTATTTCCCTTTCTGGAAAAAGAAGTCCTTGTATCCGTGCACAACGGTTGAAATCATGATTATCGGCTCATCGTCCGTCGTGGGCGGCTCGCGGTATTCCAGCACAATTTGGCCGCCGGGCAGCAACGGTGTGGCGAACCCGCCCCCCGGCAGATGGTTTGCGGATGTGTATGCGCCTGAAATGTGGCTCTGGTCGGCGGTGTATATGTGCAGTGTCGCGCCTGCCGGCAGGTGGAACCGTCCGAACAGCAGGTTTATGGAACAGGCCGAATCGGAGCGGAGCCCAAGCCTCCAGAGCCTTCCGCCGTCGGGAAGGTTCTCCCACAGGCCAGAATTGAGCGTGCTCAGCTGCACGGGAATCTCCACGCCGAAGGTGTATTCGCCCCGTTTGTCCGCCTCCGCCTCCATTGTGCGGGCCGCCTCCATGTCGATTGCCGGCATCAGTTCCGTCGGGACGATGGGGGATACGGCATGTGTGAAACTGTAGGGAAGGCCCGCCTCCTGACCGCGGAGTGGGAGGAGTGTGCACAGGAAAAAGAGCAGCGGGATCAGGGATCTCTTATGCATGACGCTTCGGGTTTATTCCACGCTCCGTTGCCGGAAGACTTCAAAAAGCAGGATTCCGGTGGCCACGGAGACGTTCAGTGATTCGATCTCGCCGGTCATCGGGATGCGGACGCTGCGGTCGCAAAGCCCAAGTATCGCCGGGCTTATGCCTTCCCCTTCGCTGCCCATCACCACGCACAGCGGCTTGTCGTAGCTTTGTCCGTAGTAGGCCGCCTCCGCCTTTTCCGTACAGGCGACTATCTCGATTCCGCTCTCCTTCAGGTATGTGAGCGTTTCCGGAATGTTGTCGTGGCGGCAAATTGGGATTTTGTGCAGTGCGCCGGAGGAGGCCTTAACCGCATCCTCGTTGATCCGTGCCGTGTTCTTTGCCGGAATTATGATTGCATCCACACCGGCGCAGACGGCGGTGCGTGCGATTGCGCCGAGGTTCCGCACGTCGGTCACCTTGTCAAGGTAGAGCAGCAGCGGCGTTCTGCCGTTCTCGAACAGAAAGGGGACGATTTGGGTTATGTCCTCGTACTGGATGGGCGATATCAGGCAGATCACACCCTGATGGTTGCCGCGGGTCAGGCGGTTGAGCCTTTCGTTCGGGACATATTGGAAGGGGATGCCCTCCTCGCGGACATATTGGAATATCTCCTGAAATCTTTCGCCATAAAGCCCCTTGCGGAAGAGGATGCGGTCGATGCTCTTGTGCGCGTGCAGCGCCTCCAAAGTCGGGTGCAGGCCGTATACCAGCAGATTGCTTTTGGGTTGCTTGTGCATCATTTTCAAAAATAATTAGAGGATGTTAGCCAGCTGCTCCTTGATTTTCTCCAGCTCGTCCTTCATCTTGACGACCCACTGCTGGATTTCAGCCTGGCAGGCTTTTGAACCCAATGTGTTGATTTCCCGTCCTATCTCCTGGCTGATGAAGCCCAACTTCTTGCCGTTAAGCGGCTCCTTCATGGTTTCGAGGAAGTAGGCGCAATGCTTGCGCAGCCGTACCTTTTCCTCTGTAAAGTCCAGTTTTTCAAGATAGAAGATTATCTCCTGCTCCAGCCGGTTCTCGTCAAAGTTCTGGAACTGGTCGCGGTTGTCCGCAAGCGACTTGTACAGCCGCCCCTTGATCTGGCCGATGCGGTTGTTTTCTAACGGTTCGATTTCGTCCAGATAGTCCAGAATAAGCTGTATGCGTTTTTTGAAATCCTCAGCCAGCGCGGCACCCTCCTCACAGCGGCTTGCAACCGCACGGTCGCAGGCTTCAATGATGGTGTGTTCCAGCTGTTTCCACAGGGTATCATCCAGCTCGTAGTGCGGGGACTCTATCACATCAGGCATTTTCATCACTATGGAAAGCAAATCCTCTTGTATGCCCAGCTCGTCTGAAATCTCGCGGAATGTCCGGTAGTATTGCTTTATTAGCGTTTTGTTGATGTGTGGCGCTTCCGCTGTCTCCTTTTTGTCGATGGAGACGGAACATTCTATTTTCCCCCTGGAGAGCCTCTCCATGACCAATTGGCGGATTTCGTTCTCTTTTCCCACCTCCTTCAGCTCCGAAGGCCATTTCAAGGTAAAGTCAAACTGTTTGGAGTTGATGCTTTTGATGTTGACTGTCAGTATGATCGCTTCGCCTTGCAGGGTGCTGTTTCCGAAGCCTGTCATGGATTGTAGCATATCTGTACCCGTTATAGATTTTCTGCAAAAAAACTGAAATTCACTTTGCCGTATGAGCGGTGCTGGAAAAAGTGGGGCAGTGTGTCAAACCGTTGTGTATGCGGATGTTCAATTACCAAAAAACCGTCCGGAAGCAGAAGCTGCTGCCCGAAAACCAGTTCCGGTATCTTGTCGTACTGCTCCCAGTCGTATGGAGGGTCGGCAAAGATTACATTGAACTGCTGCATGCAGTGGCCGATATAGGAGAGCGCGTCGGCTTTGACAGCGCGCATGTTTTCAAATTGCAGTGCGTTTGCGGTCCTGTTCATGAACTGGACACACTGCTGGTGGATGTCCACGGAAAGCACGGACAATGCGCCGCGTGCGGCGAACTCATAGCTTATGTTCCCGGTGCCTGCGAACAGGTCCAGCACACGTATGTTGTCAAAGAAGAAATAGTTGTTAAGGATGTTGAAGAGGCTCTCCTTCGCCATGTCCGTGGTCGGACGTACCGGCAGCCCTTCCGGTGCATTGATTTTCTTTCCCCGATGGTTTCCGCTGATAATCCGCATTTTTGTCTTTATTGGAAAAGCAAGTCGCAGTATCTGTGCTGGTCTTGCCGTAAGGTTTGGAATCCGTTGTCAATAAACTGGACGGATGGGAAATATTTCTGGATGGAGATGTAGATTTGTGAATCCTTTTCAACCTCCCCCCCCAACTGGACGTCAATTGCATCGGTGTCACCGAAAAGGGTGCGTGCGAATCCGGCAAAACAATAAAGGAAATCGTTCGGGCTGTTGAACGGGAAGCTGTTGGTACCGAGCAGCCTGTCATTGTCAGCGGCAACAATGTCCAGGTGGTTGCGCTCCACAAAAGCCACAATTTTCCGTCTCCCTTCCTGTCGGGCCAGCAGTTGCAGAAGCAGGTACATGCCGCTTTGCAGCCGGCATTCCGGATGGAGCAGCATGATCTCATGGTACAGGTTCTTGTCCCAGCCGGAGAGGTTATAGAGACCAAAGGGCTCCACCAGCTCCTCCACTGGAGTGAAGCGGTATGGGGTTGCGGTAAGCAGCTGCAGGTAAAGGTTCTTATCCGCCTCGTTATACAGGTGCTGCGGAATCTGGGTGTTGGGATGGTTGAAGCAGACCAGACGCATTTCACCGCCGGTCGGCCATTGTTTTTCCGCCTCCGACAACAGATGCATTTTCCCTTTCATGGGGTAGTCCTCTTCAAACAGATGCTCTTCCACAACCACCACCTGATTGCTTTCCGGCTCATATACGGCTATACAGAACCCCTCTTCCCAGCAGCGGATTGCCTTGCTGTGGGTTGGGAGCACCTCCGGTTTGTCGTCGTTCTTGTACCGAAAGGTAATCCGGGTGCCCATCTATTGCCAGTTGCCGTTGGTGGAGGCTTCTGTCAGTGAGCCCAGAATCAGGTCAATGACATTATCCTTGTAGTTGTAGTCAGGTCCAAGGAACTGTTTCTGCATGTTGCCGTAAAGCAGTTTTCCAAGGAAAGCCTTCTTGACGCGCGGGTCGTTGTCCAGGTTTTTCATGTATTGGGAGCGGAGCGCCTTGACTTCATATACCTGCACGGGAACGTTTCCGGCACGCAGGGTGTCAGCGGCGATCAGGAACTGCTCTTTCCCGGAATATGGTACGAGGTCAAATGTGTTGATGTCCAGGTTGGGGAGAGTCTTTATCATCTCCTCTTTCGCGTTCAGGACCACAGTGTCCCTTCTGACCAGTTTCAGTTTTATGGCCTGGGCCTCTGTCATGGAGTCGGGAACGTTGCCCTCTTTGACAACCACGCGCATCTTTCCGTTTTCCCAGAAATCCTTCAGTTGGTCAAAACTCCCTGCATACGAGCCTTTTTCGTTTTTATAGAAGGTTTGCAGGGTGCGGATGTCCGAAAGTTTTTGGATGACCTCGGCCTTCCGTGCTTCATACACTTCATTGAATTTCTCCGGTCGTGAAAGGGAGCGGTAAATCGCGACAATGAGTACGAGAATGACCAGAATCAGTCCGGCCTGAATCAGAACAAAGTTTTTATTTTTCATTTTAACTACTTGTTATTTAGTTTATTCAAAAAATTAATACTCTTACTTTAAAGTTTTCACATACAATTTGCAAATGTAGCAAAAAATCGGATACCAATTGGCGCATACGTTGGCAAAGAATCGCAGTGAAAATGCTAACCTGCATAAATTCAATTTATTTGTTTTTCAACCGGTGGATAATTTACCGAATAGTGCAGCCCGATGCTCTCCTTTCTCTGGGAGGCGGCGCGGATAATCAGGTACGCGCAGGCGATCAGATTCCGCAGTTCGCTCAACTCCTCGGTGAGGACGGAGCGTTTGTAGAGGTCTTCCGTCTCCTTGTAAATAAGGCTCAGCCGGTCGTACGCCCGTTTCAGGCGGAGGTCGGAGCGGACAATGCCCACGTAGTTTGACATCAGTTCCTGCAGCTCCTTGCGGGTCTGGGTCACCAGCACCATCTCCTCGTTGAATACCAGCCCTTCGGCGTTCCAGTCCGGCACTTCGTGACAGATGCTGATATCTTTTATTTTCCGGATGGCATCCATCGCCGCATTGTGTGCGTACACTATGGCTTCCAACAGTGAGTTGGATGCCAGTCGGTTGCCACCGTGCAGTCCGGTGCGTGAGCATTCACCGGCGGCATACAGGTGCCTGATTGAGGATTCGCCGTTGCGGTCAACAAGGATGCCGCCGCACTGGTAGTGCGCCGCCGGACGTATCGGGATCATATCGTTCGATATGTTTATTCCGAGATCCAGGCACTTGGCGAAAATGTTCGGGAATCCCTCCATCAGCGCCCTTTTCCCCAGATGGCGGGCATCCAGATACAGGTATTCCGCCCCGCTGATTTTCATTTCGTTGTCAATGGCACGGGCAACAATGTCCCTTGGCGCGAGCGAAAGCCGCGAGTCGTATTTCTGCATGAACTCCTCACCCTTGATGGTCTTAAGGATGGCTCCCGCACCGCGCAGCGCCTCGGTTATCAGGAATGCAGGCTTTTCACCTGGATGGTACAGGCTGGTCGGGTGGAACTGCACAAACTCCATGTCAGCCACCTTGCCCCTTGCACGGTGCACCATTGCAACGCCGTCGCCGGTGGCTGTGAGCGGGTTTGTGGTGGTGGTGTAGACGTTCCCGCTGCCGCCGGTGGCCAGCAGGGTCACTTTGGCGAGGTAGGTCTCCACCTTTTTGGTGCGGGAGTCCAGCACGTATGCGCCATAGCACTCTATGTCCGGTGTATGGTGCGTGACCCACTGCCCCAGATGGTGCTGGGTGATGATCTCCACAGCATATTGGTTTTCAATCAGCTCGATGTTGGGATGGTTGTGGATCTCCTCCAGCAGCCCACGTTCCACCTCCGCACCGGTGTTGTCCTTGTGGTGCAGTATGCGGAAGTTGGAGTGCCCTCCCTCGCGGTGCAGGTCGTACAGCCCGTCCGGACGTTTGTCGAAACGGATGCCGTAGCGGATAAGCTCCTTGATGCGTTCCGGCGCCTCAGTGATGGTCATGCGGACCGTCTCCTCGTCGCAGATGCCTGCACCGGCCACCAGCGTGTCCTGGATGTGCTTTTCAAAACTGTCGGTGTCGTAGATGACCGCAGCAATGCCGCCTTGCGCGTATCGTGTGGAGCCTTCTGCGGCGTCCGCCTTCGTCAAAACGCAGACTTTTCCGTAATCCGCCACCTTCAGGGCGAAGCTCAGTCCGGCAATGCCGGAACCAATAACCAGAAAATCAACCTCTTTCATTATTGTAAAAATAATATGGTTCCAAAATACAAAAGTAACTAAAAATACGTTATCATTATTGGTATGAAGAAAGTATTGCCCATTGGGGAGATTGACAGGAGTTGGTCCCTTTTTCTTGACAGGGACGGTATTATCAACGAGCGGATTGTGGACGGATATGTGCGGAATCCCGCCGAGTTTGTGATTTTGCCGGATGTTCGGGAGGCTATGGCGCATCTGCGACGGCGGTTCGGACGCATTTTTCTGGTGACAAACCAGCAGGGGATCGGCAAGGGCCTTATGGGCGTGCAGGATCTTGAGCAGGTGCACGGCTACATGGAGGCGGAGCTGGAATTCCCGTTCGACCGCATCTATTTCTGTTCGGAGCTTGCCGCTGCGAACAGTCCCTTCAGGAAGCCGGAGATCGGCATGGCCCTGCAGGCGCAGAGGGATTTCCCGGAGGTGGATTTCTCACGCTCTGTGATGGTGGGGGACGCGGTGTCGGATATGCTTTTCGGCGAAAAGGCGGGGATGTATACGGTCTTTATCCCCGGTGCCGCCGCATCCTGGCCGGATGCCGATTTGCAATGCGAATCATTGTATGACTTCGCGCAGCGGTTGAAAAAAAGGACGCGTTAACGCGTCCTTTCACATGAGGGCGGAGAGACAGGGATTCGAACCCTGGGACCACAAACGTGGTCAACGGTTTTCGAGACCGCCCCGATCGACCACTCCGGCATCTCTCCAAAATGCGGCTGCAAAAGTAGTCATTTTTGGCATACGAAAACAGGTTGATGCGAAAAAAAATGGGAAAACCCTCCGAAGATGTTGGAGTATGTGCTATTTTTGCAGCGTAAAACCATAAATACAGATACAAATGAAAATTGCGGTGGTAGGCGCGACCGGACTGGTCGGCGGCAGAATGTTGAAAGTGTTGGAGGAAAGAGGCTTCGGCGGCCATGAAATTCTGGTTGCCGCTTCGGAGAAATCAGTCGGGAGGGAGCTGGCCTTTGCCGGACGCACCCTGATTGTGCAGCCGGTGGAGGCGGTGATTGCCCAGGCACCGGATTACGCCCTGTTTTCCGCAGGCGCATCGGTCTCCAGAACCTATGCCCCGCAGTTTGCGGCGGTGGGGACCACGGTCATCGACAATTCCTCCGCCTGGCGCAAGGTGCCGGAGATTCCGTTAGTGGTGCCGGAAATCAATGCCGATGTAATCCGTCCGGAGGACAGGATAATCGCCAACCCCAACTGCTCCACAATCCAGATGGTGCTGGCCGTTTCGCGGCTGCATCTGCGGTACCGTATCCGCCGTCTGGTGATTTCGACCTACCAGAGTGTGACCGGAACAGGCCAGAAGGCCATCCGCCAGCTTGAGGCCGAAGAGCGGGGCGAAGCTGCTGACATGGCCTACCCATACCCGATTCACCGCAACCTCTTCCCGCACGGCGGCGATTTCCAGGAGGACGGCTACACCACCGAGGAGCAGAAACTGGTGGATGAGACAAGGAAGATCCTGCGTGCCCCTGAGATTGCTGTCACCGCGACGGTGGCGCGGGTGCCGGTGGTCGGCGGCCATTCGGAGGCGGTGAACATTGAATTTGAGGAGGAGTTTGAACTGGATGAGGTGCTGCATCTGCTCTCCGAAACACCGGGTGTTGTCCTGCAGAACGACCCGTCAAGGCTTTCCTATCCGATGCCGATGTATGCTGAGGATACCGATGCGGTTTATGTCGGACGGGTCCGCCGTGATTTCTCCCAGCCGAAGACGCTGAACATCTGGGTGGTCTCCGACAATCTCCGCAAGGGTGCCGCCACCAATGCCGTGCAGATACTCCAATATTTGTGTGACAGCCGCAAGTACCGCTAACCGCTAACCGATATCCTTCTGCGCCTCCAACAGCGTTTTCCCCTCCAGACGGGCGGAATAGGTGCTTATGTCCAGCTCAAAACCGATGATTATGAAGTTGGAGAGCATCTGGATGTATATGAGCAGGATGATGATGGCCCCGATGGATCCGAAAATGACATTGTAACGTGAAAAATGGGCGATATATGTGCTGAATCCCCAGGATGCGGCTGTGATCAGCAGGGTGGCCAGAAAGCTGCCGGGTGAAAAGAAGTGGAACCCTTTCTGTTTTGCTGGAGCGAAGTAGTAGATGAGGGATATTATCAGAAACACAAGGAAGAAGACCGAAAGCCATTTGGTCAGCACAAGCAGCCACATCGACTGGAACCCCTGTGTGGCCAGGTAGCGCATTACATGGCCGATGCCAAGCAGTGCGAACAGCATTCCAATAACAATCAGTACAATAACAACAAGCAGCAATACGGCGGTCACCCGTAGGGCAAAGCCGTTGCGGGTCTCCACATGATGGTAGGAGGTGTTGAAGGCCATGATCATGGATATGATTCCCTGGGATGCGAAATAGAGCACAAAGAGGGAGCTCGTGGTAAGCCTGGTGCCGTTTTTCTCCAGCAGCCCGTTCAGGGTGCTGAAGACGAAATCCTGGGACTGTTCCGGCAGAAAGTCAAAGATGAACTGCTGGACCATGGGGATGAACTCCTCGTAAGGGAGGTATGCGAGAATGGTGAACAGGAAGAAGATGAAGGGGAAAAGCGCCATGAAGAAATTGTAGGAGATGGCCGAGGCCCGCTGGTTGAGCACCCCCTTTGCAAGCCCCTTCACGAAAAAGCGGAGCACATCGTATATGGGTATGCGGTAGAATCCCGGCAGAATGATGTGTTTCATTTTCCGGACGGGGCGGCTGCCCGCCATCCGGGCAGCTGTAAGTTTGACATTTTGTATCTTGTCGGCAATCTGTTTCTTTAAGGCCATTTTGCAGTTTTTAGGATGCAAAGGTAGGAAAAAAAACAATATGTGTCCTCCAATTGCAGAAATAAATAACAGGCCGCCCGAAGGCAGCCTGTCACAACAAAGAAGTTCCTGATTATTTCCCGATTGATGTCTGTAGAGACGCAATGCATTGCGTCTCTACAAAACATCATCATTACCGGACAACGTTCATCTTTCGGACAATCCGTTGCCCTTTGTATTCAACACCGTAATAATACAGCCCGGACGGCAGTGTCCCGACCTGCAGCGTCACGCGGTTCGCACCAGCAGTGGCGGCGACAATTTCGCGATGCAGCAGCTGGCCGTTCACGTTCGTCAACGTCAGCACCACTTCCGCATCCTCCGGAATCACGAACGGGATAACCGTGACGCCGGAGGCGGGGTTCGGCTCGTTCTGGCCCACGCTCCAGCCTGCGGCAACGTGGTCAGCGATGCCGGTGGCGTTGCGCCTGCAGACGAACTGCGACGTGAGAGTGTCGTTTGCCGTGTTGATCTCGTCCGCATATCTGTCCACATAGGCCTTCAGATAGTATCTGCCGTCGTAGTTCGGAACCGTGTAGCTCAGGCTGAAGGAATACTCCAACGTGTCGTCCGCGTTGATGAAGTTGATGTATTCGGAGACGGTTTCCAGCAGTGCGGAGCCGCTGTCCAGAACATCCACATGCAGCATCACGGTCCGCACCTCCGCGTTGCCGACGTTCGCCACAGTCACCTTCGGCGACACCTTCACACGGCCGCTGTCGGTCGCAGGCTGCGCGATGGAGAGCACCTGCAGATCGACGGTGTCCGGAACGGC
>CACYHG010000059.1 GCA_902774175.1 uncultured Bacteroidota bacterium | reverse complement strand
TATCCATGATAATTGTTAATTATTAAATTGACAGGGCTCGACGTCTCCACGGCGCGGCCCTGTTGTTAAAAAAAAATTCCGCACCTTGTAATATTTTTGAGATAAGAAACGTTATATAACCGAAGTATTAACCATAAAAACAAAACATCATGAAAAAGGTCCTTACATTTTTCCTTGCATTTGCAATGGCGGGCGGCTGCCTCGCCCAGTCCGCACCATCCTGCGAAATGACCATCGACACCCTTTCGGGGTGCGCCCCCTTCGCGGTGGAGTTCAAATTCAAATCCGTCAACGCCGACACTCTTAAATTCTACACAGGTGACGGACGCATATACTGGCTCACCAGCGCATCGGAATGGAATGCCCCGGTGCGGCACATCTACGAACATGCCGGACCGTTTGTCCCAGTCGTTGAACTCATCCAATGGAACACCAAAAAGGATTCCCTCGGCAACGACCAAAGGACAAGGGAGCTGAAAGAGATTGTGAGCACGGACACCGTAAATGTCACAAACTGCCAGTCCGGACTTGTCTTCAAGGATTCATGCGAATGGTCGGTGAGCTATGTGAAATACCGCACGTCGGGTGACACTGTTGTGAATTGGAACACATGGCTGAAAGTTTACAGAGAAGAGTATCTTGAGCCGGACAAACCATCCGGAAACGCAGCCCTATATGCGCTGATACGTTACGACACCGCCACAAAACTGGTGTTCGGCATTCCCATGAAACCATATCATCCCTTGGTAAATTCACCAGTCCTTATGTACGATTTCTCAATGAAGGTGGGGGACTCTGTCAGAATCGCATCCATAGAGAGGGGGCTTCCCAAACTGGTGGCGCAATGTGTTGGCAGGGATTCCGTAACATTGCGGAACGGGGAAAAACGCGCCGCACTGCACATCCAGATATTCAACCGCGAGGAACAGTCATACCATCCGTTTGATGAGACAATATGGATTGAGGGCATCGGCAGCAACTACGGACTTTTCTCACCTGACTGCAAACCCGACTACGACTGCCGGTACGAAATGCTGCGCCTGTTGTGCTATCATGAGGGTGGCGAGCTGTTGATGGATTTTCCGCAGTATGATACAGATGGTAAGCAAGGAGACTGCTTCAACAAAAATGTTGGCGGAAGCGTTCCGGACATCAAGGACGGATACATCACCGTCAGCCCGAACCCGGCCAGCGGCCAGATACGGCTGCGCGACGAGCAGGGCATGCTGCGGAGCCTGCAGGTGTTCAACGCTATAGGTCAGGAGGTGCTGCGGCAAAGCCTTGAGGGCAGCGAACTGGTTGTCAACATCTCCACCCTCGCCAAAGGGGTCTATTTCCTGAGAATCGGAACGGACCGCACCACCGTCATGCGTAAGATCGTGGTGGAATAAAAACCATCTGCAACTTATCAATGCGTTAAAATGTAGGGCTGCCATATATGACAGCCCTACATTTTTCAACAACGGTCCTTTTTTTTTACAACCATTTCATTTTCTCCATTTTGAAAAAAATCGCCCACTATACATCTGCGGTGAAGTTTGCTTCATATTTTTTGATTACCTTTGTATCTGAAAATACAATAATCGAAATATATTATAAATCAGTTAGGAATGAGTTTGGAACTAAGTGAGCAGGAGATAATCCGGAGAGAAAAACTGAAAACGTTTGAGGGCATGGGTGTGCAGCCGTATCCGGCGGCTGAATATCCCGTGAATGTGCGGAGCGCAGATATTCTGAAGAATTTCAAGGAGAATCCGGAGCGGTTCCAGGATGTGTGTCTGGCAGGACGTATCATGAGCCAGCGCATCATGGGGGCGACCGCCTTTTACGAACTGCAGGACGCCTGGGGGCGCATCCAGGTGTACGCCCGTCGGGACGACCTTTGCCCGGGCGAGGACAAGAGTTTATATAACAGTCTGTTCAAGAAACTGGACTTGGGCGACATCATCGGGGTGAAGGGCTTTGTGTTTGTGACCCAGATGGGGGAGATCACCCTCCATGTGCGTGAGTTCACGCTGCTGTCCAAGTCGTTGCGGCCGCTGCCAATCGTGAAGCAGACGGACGATAAGGTCTACGACGCCTTCACCGACCCTGAGCAGCGCTACAGGATGCGCTATGTCGACCTGATTGTGAACCCGCAGGTCAGGGAGACGTTTGTCCAGCGGGCGCAGATAATCAACACAATGCGCCAGTTCTTCAACGAGCAGGGCTATCTGGAGGTGGAGACGCCGGTGCTGCAGCCGATTCCCGGAGGCGCCGCCGCACGCCCCTTCATCACGCACCACAACAGCCTCGACATGGACCTCTACCTCCGCATTGCGGACGAGCTTTATCTGAAGCGTCTGATTGTGGGCGGATATGCCGGCGTGTACGAGTTCTCCCGCAATTTCCGCAATGAGGGTATGGACCGGACCCACAATCCGGAATTCACCTGCATGGAAATCTATGTGGCCTACAAGGATTACCATTGGATGATGCATTTTGTGGAAAAAATGCTGGAGCGCATTGTCACCACGCTGCACGGAAAGACCAAAATACCGGTCTGGGGCAATGAGATTGAATTTGCCGCCCCATACCGTGTCGCCCCGATGCTGGAACTGATAAAGGAGCATACCGGTTACGACCTTGGCGGCATGGACGAGGCGCAGCTCCGTGATGTCTGCGGAAAACTTGGCGTGGAGACCGACGAGACCATGGGCAAGGGCAAGCTGATCGACGCCATTTTCGGGGAGAAGTGCGAGCCGCTGCTCATCCAGCCCACCTTCGTGACCGACTATCCCATCGAGATGTCGCCGCTATGCAAGCGGCACCGCGACAATCCCGAACTGACGGAAAGGTTCGAGCTGTTCGTCAACGGCAAGGAGCTGGCCAACGCCTATTCCGAGCTGAACGACCCGATAGACCAGCTGGCACGCTTCCAGGAGCAGCTGCGCCTGAGCGAGAAGGGCGACGACGAGGCGATGTTCATCGACATGGATTTCGTGCGTGCGCTGGAGTTCGGTATGCCGCCAACCTCCGGCATGGGCATCGGCATCGACCGGCTGGTGATGATGATGACCGACCAGCCCTCAATCCAGGATGTGCTCTTTTTCCCGCAGATGAAGCCCGAAAAGCAGATTCCCGTGGCCAAGGATGAGGATTTCATCGCCCTTGGTGTGGACAAGGAGTGGATACCCGCATTGCGCAAGCTTAAAATCAATACGCCCGCCGATCTGGCGCAGGCATCTGAAAACAAATTGTTCAATGATTTGAACGGTTGCCGGAAAAAGATGAAGCTGACGGTCCCGCCGTTGTCTTTGGAGCAGCTCCGGCAATGGATCTCTTCAGTCTCGTAGGCCATGGCGCAGTTAACGAACGAACGTAAGGCCAAGCCGGTGTCCACAACGTTGCCCGATGTTGACATGCAGGGGCGCATTATGCCTCAGGCTATTGATTTTGAAGAGGCTGTGCTTGGCGCCATGATTCTGGACAACAACGCAACCGTCATTGTCATTGACCAGCTGCGTGAGGAGATGTTCTACAAGGAGTCACACCAGAAGATTTTCAAGGCGATTTTCCAGGTCTTTTCCAAGCATGACCCGGTGGACCTGCTGTCGGTGACGAAGCAGCTGCGGCAGAACGGCACGCTGGAGCAGGTGGGCGGCGCCTACTATATCTCTTCGCTGACCAACCGTGTGGTCTCTTCCGCCAACATCGAATACCATGCCCGCATCCTGCTGGAGAAGTTCATCCAGCGCAAACTGATTGAGATTTCCACCGAGACCATCCGCAACGCCTACGACAATTCCCTGGATGTGCTGGATATGCTGGATCATGCGGAGCAGCGGCTGTTCGACATTGCGGAGCAGAATTTTCACCAGAGCCACCAGCAGATGTCCGACCTGATTCAGGAGGTTCTGGAGGATCTGCAGCAGATGAAGCTCTCCGGCGAGAAATTGCGCGGGCTGGCTTCCGGCTTTTCCGATCTGGACAGGCTGACCAACGGCTGGCAGAAGGGTACGTTGAACATAATTGCAGCCCGTCCGGGTATGGGTAAGACCGCTTTTGTGCTCTCGATGGCCCGGAACATTACGGTGGATGCCGGCAAGCCTCTGGCCATCTTCTCGTTGGAAATGTCGGCCTCGGATCTGGTGATGCGGCTTATCTCCGCCGAATCCGGATTCAAGCAGAACAAGCTGAAAAGCGGCGACCTGAACGAGCGTGACTGGGCCACCCTGATCAACAGCACCACCGAACTTGGGAAGGCAAAACTTATAATTGACGACACGGCCGGCCTGTCTATTTTTGAGCTTCGCGCAAAATGCCGCCGTTTCAAGCAGCAATACGACATACAGGCGGTCATAATCGACTATCTGCAGCTGATGACGGCAGGTTCGGACATGAAGGGGAACCGTGAGCAGGAAATCAGTACAATCTCCCGTTCGTTGAAGGCCTTGTCCAAGGAGTTGGACATTCCTGTCATCGCCCTTTCCCAGTTGAACCGTGGGGTGGAGACCAGGGCGGGCGCCGGTGTCTCCAAACGGCCGCAGCTTTCCGACCTCCGCGAATCGGGTGCCATCGAGCAGGATGCGGATATTGTGATGTTCATCTACCGTCCGGAATATTATCATCTGGAGACCTTTGACGATGACAACACACCTTCCGCAGGTCTGGCCGAACTGATTGTTGCAAAGCACCGTAACGGCGCGACCAAGAGCATCAGGCTGCGGTTCATTGCCGATTACGCCAAATTCTGCGACATAACCACCGACCAGATAAATGTGCCGGAGGGCCCGATACCAACTCCCAGGATTCCTGAGGAAATGGATGACGGGGTCCATAATGTCCTTATAGAATCCCGCATAAACCAGTCCGGAGGCGGGGTGGAGGATGATTACCCATATTGATGAATTATAACTTAAAAATATCCATAAATGAAGACAATCCAAACATATTCCTTCAAAAACAAAAAAGCCCTGGTCAGGGTGGACTACAACGTCCCGCTGAACGAACAGTCCGAAATCACCGACACCACCCGCATCGACGCTTCACTGCCGACACTTAAGAAAATCCTTGCAGACGGAGGCTCCATCATCATCATGTCCCATCTTGGCAGGCCCAAAGGGAGGGATGAAAAATGCTCGCTGAAGCACCTGCTTCCATATCTGAAACAGGTCACGGGAGTGGAAATCATGTTTGCCGAAGACTGCCTCCAGGCCGATGCGCAGGCGGCGCAGCTGAAACCCGGGCAGATTCTCCTGCTGGAGAATGTCCGCTTCTACAAGGAGGAGACCGACGGCGACGAGGCATTCGCCCGCAAGCTGGCCTCCTACGGTGATGTTTACGTGAACGACGCATTTGCCACGGCACACCGCGAACATGCCACAACGGCTGTCATCGCCCGATTTTTCCCGGAAGACAAATTGTTCGGTCTGCTGATGCAGGCGGAGGTCGACAACCTCAACCAGGTGATGAACAACCCCAAACGCCCCTTCACGGCCATTCTTGGCGGTTCCAAAATCTCCACCAAGATCAACATCATCAACTATCTGCTCACCAAGGTCGATAACATCATCTTGGGAGGCGGCATGAACTACACCGTCCACAAGGCGATGGGCGGCCATGTTGGCAAATCCCTTGTGGAGGATGAGATGCTGGATGTGGCCCGCGAGATGCTGGAGACTGCGAAGAAAAACAATGTGAAGGTGTATGTCTCCGAGGATACGGTCGCCTCCGACCGCTTCGGCAACGACGCCATGCGGCGCATCTTCCCGACGGATGAGATTCCCGACACGCTTGAAGGAATGGACATCGGTCCGAAAACCTGCCTGAACTACCGCCAGGCCATCCTGGATTCCGCAACCGTGCTGTGGAACGGCCCGATGGGTGTGTTCGAGTTCGACAATTTCAGCAACGGCACCTTCATGGTGGCGGACGCTGTGGCGCGTGCGACCGAGAACGGCAGCTTCACGCTGGCCGGCGGCGGCGATTCCGTGGCGGCCATCAACAAGTTCAAGCTGGCGGAAAAGTTCAGCTACATCTCCACCGCGGGCGGAGCCATGCTGGAGTTCTGCGAAGGCCGCGAACTTCCCGGTATCCGCTGCATTGTGGACGAAAAATATTAGGCCATGGCAAGAATGATTGCTCCATCGCTGCTCTCCGCCGATTTCGGCCATCTGGCCGATGCGGTGGAGATGGTCAACCGCAGCGAGGCCGACTGGTTCCACATCGATGTGATGGACGGCCATTTCGTGCCGAACCTCTCAATGGGCTTCCCTGTCATCAGGGCGGTGGCGGAGGATGCCCGCAAACCGTTGGACATCCATCTGATGATAGAACGTCCGGACGACTACATAGACCGTTTTTGCACGGAGGCGCGCGCCTCCGTGCTGACGGTTCATTATGAGGCCTGCACCCACCTGCACCGCACCTTGCAGCATATACGGCAGCATCAGGTGATGACCGGAGTGGCGCTGAACCCGCATACGCCGGTTTCAGTCCTTGAGGAGATTCTGCCGGAGGCGGATCTGGTGCTGCTTATGTCGGTCAATCCCGGTTTCGGCGGGCAGAAGTTCATCCCTTCCGTGCTGCGGAAGGTTGAAAAGCTGAAAAACGAGATTCTCCGTTTGGGACTCTCCACACTGGTTGAGGTGGACGGCGGCGTCGGGCTTGGCAACTGCGCCGCCCTGTTTGAGGCGGGCGCGGATGTGCTTGTATGCGGCAATGCGGTCTTTTCGGCGGAGAATCCGGAGGACGTAATCCGTCAAATGAAGCGGTAGATGCCGAAGAAATTCTATGTTGTATGGAACGGCAGGGAGCCGGGGGTCTATGACAATTGGGACGACTGCCACCGGCAGGTGGAGTCATTCGCCGGTGCGAAATACAAGTCCTTTCCGGATTTGGAGTCTGCGAGGCGTGCCTATGATGATGGGCCTGAAGAATATCTGAAGCCGGCTCCCAAGGCCATGACCCCGATCATGACCGCGCTGTACGGAAGTCCGGTTTTCCCCAGTATTGCGGTGGACGGAGCCTGCAACGGCAAGACCCGTGATGCGGAGTACCAGGGCGTGGATGCCGAAACCGGTGCGTTGATTTTCCGCAAGGGGCCCTTCCCGGACGGCACCAACAACATCATGGAGTTTCTGGCCATTGTGCATGCGCTGGCCTATTGCGCCCAGCGGAAGCTGGATATCCCCATCTATTCCGACAGCAGGATCGCCATCAAGTGGGTTATGCAGAAGAAGGCCGCCACCAAGCAGCTCCGAACCGAGCGTAATGCGGTGCTGTTCGATTTGATCGAACGTGCGGAACGGTGGCTGCAGAGCCATAACTATCCCAACCGGCTGCTGAAATGGGAGACCCAGGCGTGGGGTGAAATCCCCGCCGACTTCGGGAGGAAATGATTCTTACAACAAAATCCCGACACCAATCTCCCATCCGAGGAAGTTTTCAACCCAGCTCCGGGCATTGTGGGTGCGGTTAATCGCCTTGGCAGTATAGTCGTTCTTCGAATTTGTGCCGGTTTCAGTGAAATCATCGAAGAAATCATCAAACAATCCCGGTTCAAACGGACTGGCAAGCGTGATTCCGTAGTGTACGGCGATTTTCAGTACAATGCGGTCATAGAAAATATAGTTCCTTCCGAAACTTCCGCTTATCGCCATGCACAGGTGGTTCGGATGCAGGTTGCTGACTTTAAGTTTTGAATAGCCTCCAGTCGTGTCTGTGGAATAATGGGTCAGGTTGAGACCGAACCGGAAATAGGGTCCCAGAGGTGCCGGAGCATTCTGCATATAGGTGCAGTAGTATATGCCGAACTGGTTGATGCGTGTGGTGAAATAGCTCATGGTGGAGGAGGTTTCCCAAGGAAGTGGCTTGCTGCCATATGCATAGTCCGTGAATGTCTTTCTGGTCAGAAAGTCCACTGCTACACCATTGTTCTTCGGCAGTATGAATTCCGCACCGAAACTTGGTTGCAGGAAGAATAGCGGTCGTTCCTTGTTCAAAAAATGCATGTAGTCGAATGAGCCCTTCATTCCGGCTGTGAGAATTGTGCGTCTGCCGAGGTATCCGGGGCGGTTTGTCTGCTCTTTGGGCGGATAAAGCCCGTCTTCAAAATGCTGGTATATGGCGCTTTTGACCACTGATGCGTCATCTTTCATCTTCACCGGCATAGCATTGCTCTTTTTGACCTTTCCATTTTTCGTGTCAACCAGCATGGAGTAGATGCGGGTCTCCTCCTTGTTGGCGAATATGCTATATATGGTCGGAGCAGTGCCTAATACACTGACTATTCCGAAAGTTGAAAGGAACGGGTGGTAATTTATCCCGTAGTTTTCCGCGTTCTCCACCAGAAACAGGCTCATGGAGCTTGCATTGTACTTGTCGTTCAACTGGTTCATTTCCGGTTGTGTAAACAGAATCATCGGGAATCTGCCCCTGGTGTGCATGAATTCGATGGTCCAGTCGTTGAGTCGGGCGAATTCATTGTAGGAATCGGCGTTGGTCGATTTTTGGATTGCCTGGTCGGAGAAGTCATATGGGAAAAAGCCCTCATCGGCGGCAAATTCCTTCATCAGCTGGGGCAGCTTGGTCTCCTGTGCCTCGGATTTCTGAACTTTCAGGTTCATGCTGCTCATGTCGTAAACACGATAGGAGGGGTTATACAGGTATAGCCCGTTGGGCAGAGTCTCTTTTGTTTCGGAAGGTTTTTCCAATCTGTTAAGATAGCATCTTTTCAGGAAGCCTTCAAAAACAGTGTCGGTTCCAAACAGGTCGTAGAAAATATATGAGAGGGTGTTACTTTTGCCCTCATCCTGTTTTTTCTTGCGGATACGTTCGTACTTCAAGTTTTTGTATTGTTGGGTGGTGTCAATTTTGACAGGGGTGCTGTCGCCCGGATGTTGGAAGAAATCCGGTGTGCAGTTGTAACGGGAGAACAGATCTTTGCCTATGTCAGCCGCCATGCGGTAGGCGGTCTCATCATTGGTGACGTTCCGGTAGGATTCCCACAGCTCTTTAATGGTCAGCATGGCCAGCTCTTTTGACTCTATCTTATGGAAGAAATGGTAAATCTGCTGTATCTCACCTTCGTAATCCGTGTACAATGGTATGTAATTGTTTACGGACTGGTATGTCTTGTATTTGGAGATGGCATAAAGGGCCTGCAGCCGTGACTTTTCAAGGAACAGGTTGTCCGGCATGGTTTTCTGCAGCAGGTAGCAGCTGTAGAAGGCGTTGGCATATTCCGCGTCTATCAGGTCCATGCGGATGCATTCGAGGCGGGCTAAGGTGCGGAGCCTGTCGAATTCTTCTTCGGTGGTCACAATGTAGCGTGCACCTCCTGATGGAATCTGTTTCAGCAGTTCATTCACAAGCGTCCGGCGCTTCTTGATGTTGGGGTGGCTGCTTCTGCTGTCGTCATAGTCGTCGCGGGCGGAAATCGCCTTGACCGAATCAAGGAAGCAGCTTTGCGGTACCTGATAGCGTTCCGTGTTGAAATATTCGGTGTTAAACGGGATTTCATCAAAAGGGAGGGCGGAGTACTGCAGCACATCAAACACACCGTCCAAATCGGTGGAATAGCCCGCCTTGAGGTAAAAACGCTTCAGGCCTATGGTGTCGGCCTCCGTCTCCATGGCGTGGGAGCGTTGGTGGTATCTCAGCAACAGCCTCACAGTCTGGTCCCTCTCCCAAACCTCATCATCCTCTTCGCTTTTTTTCGCCTCCTTACGGTTGTCGCGGGTCAGCACCTCCAAATTGTGCTTGCGGACGTAGTGTACGATTTCATGGGCCAGCACGTAGGCCAACTGTGATTCGTCCTGCAGCTGGGCAATCAGACCAACGTTGACGAAAATCATTCCCTGTCCGGTGCAGAAAGCGTTGACATCCGATGATTTGATGGTATAGAAACGCAGTTGTGAGCGCAGTGCCGGTTCATTAGCCAGCAACTGGTCGGCCACCTTCTCCACCATCTTTGTGATGGGGTCGCCGTAAAGCACACGTCCGCTGGACATCAGCTTGTTAATCTGGTAGGAACCCAACAGGACTCGGTCGCGGTTGGTCATTTTTCCCTGATTGTATTCCTTGACGCGGTCCTTGTCCATTTCATAAAGTTCCTGGAGGGAATTCTGTATGTCGGCGGGAACGCTCCCCTCCGACTGCAGTCCGGTGAAATTGTTCAAGTCATATTTTTTCTGTGCCGATATGGTTTGAAAGCACAGTGCGATGATTCCTAATGCAAGCAGATGTCCGGGTTTCATTGGATGCCTATTTTAGAGTGACAACATTGGCTTTTTGTAATGGGTTATGGATGTAAAACATTCTTTTGCCGGTTTTTTCATCCTTCACTGATTTGGAAATGAGGTATTTCCGGCTTTTTGCCAATAATTCCCTCGTTACATTTCCATCAGCGTCAATGCTGAGCATGACCAGTCCTGCCATGTTCAGCTTGTTCATGTTCAAATCGTCAACCGCCTTGTTTTCGTCTTCGCAAAGTGCTGTTTCATCATATGTTTCATAGACGACGCAGGCTTTCCCGTTGTGCTCGAAAAGGTCTTGGGTTAGGTAGGTGGGAGCACCGGTAAAGTTGTTCTTACGGCGCGGGAAGCGGCTCCATGCGATCTCGCCGTCGGGACTTATGCCGAACACGATCATTCCGTATTGGAAGTAATTGTAGTCGGTAACCACAGAGGGTATATATTGGTAGGCCAATACGGTATTGTTGGCCGTGCCGATGTTCCCGACATACAGGATGTTTTCAAGGACGACATCATCACCCTCCTCGTTTTCACAATTGTAGTTGACAATCATGTCCCAATTGCGATGTGTGAAATTTTTTCTGCCCATGTTGGTTTTATGGGTCTTGGTGTCAAACATCAGGCTATAATAGCCGCAAATCATTTTCATGCGGTTTTTTGGGTTCTTGTGTTTTGTCCATTCAAACCTGATTCCTCCGGCATAGATGCGTCCGTTCTGGTAGTTTGCGATGACCATGCTCCGGACATCGCTGAGGTCGGCGTCGGTGACATAATCCTTGTCGTTTTCTTCCGTAATGATACGGAAATGCAGCTGGTCGTTCTCGTCTATGCCGGCAAAGATAACTTCCGCCTCCTCCGTCAGGTACAAGCCAATCATTCCGGTCGTGTTAATCTCCTTTTTCCAGACCACGTCCAGGTGGCATGCATCGTAAACCGTAAGCAGGGAATTTTTATCTTCAGTAAGCGTGATGCAGCCGAACCAGGTCCCTTCCGGGGAATGTACGGGTCGGAACATGGTTGGTATATTCTCTTCGGAAATGAGGGTCAAATCCTGTTTGTTTATACGGATATGCCTGGATGGAAACTCCTTACCCCAATATTCGGTGGTGATGAGGTCAATGGTGTCCCCGCATAAGAAGGCGTTTTCCACAACATTTTTCTTACCGATGCTTTTCAGGTCGGTTTGTTGCACTATTTCCCCCGACATATTCATCTTATAAATGGTTGTAAAGGCGTAATGGCTATAAGCCATATGGCCGTAGCGTGCGGTGCGGTAGGCGTAAAGGAATTCGCCATCGGTGGCGAAAAGCTCAAAGCAGCTTGCATCCGATTTGTTGATGCTTTTCACATCCGGCCCAACCTCTACTTGCGCATAAAGCGCGGAAAATGTCAATGCCCCGAAGAATAGCAGGCTAATTACAAGTTTTTTCATCATATTTAATTTTTAAAATGGTTATTCCCAAGCATATCCGAAGGAGGCAACAAATGAGATGTTTTTCGATGAGCTTTTCACCCTAACTATCTCGTTGCCGAAATAAAGCGACCCTATCTCATTGAAGGTGTTTATCAATTCTGTGCCAAGACTGCCTCTGACAAACCAGTGTTCCGTGAACAGGTAGGTTGCCGAAAGGGTGATTGGTATAAAAAAACCGTTTGCGAGTCCATCAAATTTGTTGCGGCTATAGAAGTTATTTGCCTCTGCGTTCTCACCATCAATGGTTTGGGTTATGTGTTCGCTGATGTTCAGCATTTTGCTGAAGCCGAATTTCAGGCAAACGTTGAAGGATTCGTTGAAACAGTATCCGGAATAGAGTTGCATCGAGACATCCAGGGCTTTCCTTTGGATTGAGGTCTCATAAATGTGCGCATTCTGGAAGGTGTGGCTCATCGTGAACCCTACATAGTTTATGTTAAAGTCGGTTCCGAAAACAATATCGTTGTCATAGTCGAAAGAGCAGAAGTTCAATCCTATAGTTGGGGTCATTGGTGTCATGTACTGCTCTTTGTCTGTTATTTTTGAGTCGTCATACGAGTATTTTGCCTTGCCGACAAAAGAATATATTCCAGCATTCACACTGACGGATTTCGGCCCGTTGAATAATTGTGCCTTAACCGGCATTGCGGTGCACAAAACGGCAAATAGGGTGAGCAGCGAGGCCGCCATGCGTGTCTTGTCTGAAAAAATTGTTTTCATGTCCGTTGCGTTTTTTTAGAATTGTTTCAAAGCGCAAAAGTAATTGTTTTTCTGACATGAAATTGAATACCGCCCCATTTTTCCTGAAAAAATGATGTGGTGGAGGGTAAAATGCTTGTTTGCAGTGTGTTACAAAATAAGATAAAATAAAAAAAATATTTGCTCTTTGACCGCATTCCACTTTCCGATATACAAAATTCACTTTTTCCAAGAGCCGCTTCTCATGGATTCCGCTTTTTTCTGCCGCAAGCGGCACAATAAAACCGGAATGGTGGCGTTAAAAAGACAAAACATCATATTGATCATGACAGTCACAGAAGAGGAACTGCAGCGCATTGTGGCCGCAGCCGTGAAGACGGCGCTTAAGGAGATAAAGGGGGAGGATGAGCAGCCAGCCACACCTCCGACAGGGGACGTTCACGTGGAGGAATTCGGGAAGGATGAGCTTGACGATGCCATGCGGCTTATGCAGTCGAACCGTGGCAAGGGCGATGAGCCGATGGTTGGCATTTTCTGGTACAGTCCGCAGCGGAACGACCTTTTCGGTGTGCGCTCACACCGTGTGTCCGACTACAGTAAGGCCAATTCCCGTTCCGATTTCGGAAGCGTTTCATGTTCCGAAATGCACGAGGATGTCTGGAAAAAGGAGTATCACCGTCAGAAGTACAAAAACGGAGGTGTCGGTCCTTTCACCGGTGCATACGAAATGACACCTCGCGGCCGTATTTTCTACAATCCTGACACGGAGGTGTTCACCATTGCGGTTGGCTCATGGGTGGAACAGTATCCGCAGGCCATACAGCTCATTGTGGATGAGTTCAACCTGAATGGGACTGCCTATGTCGTCAAAACCGCCCACCACTGGGACATAGGGCAGAAGTGGCTGTGATATTTTCGCCGAACCCATGAGTCTGTTGCATGACAGCCGCAAATAAAAAAAAGGACACGATGCCGTGTCCTTTTTCGTGTTGTGGGAGGGGAGGTTATCTCTTCGATTCCTCCACCGACTCCTTGATGAGCTGGAAAGTCGCCTCGATGTCGTGGTCCAGACCGACGGAGAAGCGGATAAGCCCTTCGCTCATGCCCATCTCCTTCTGGATCTCCTCCGGCACCTCGGACGAGGTGGACTTGCCCGAATTGCTGAAGAGGGTCTTGAAGTAGCCCAAGCTCACCGCAAGGTAGCCAACGCCCTTCTCCTGCATGATTTCCATAATCTTGCTGGCAGCATCGGCGGTGCCCATGTCGATGGAGATCATGCCGCCGTAGCCGTAACCCTTGTTGCACATTTCATTGAACAGTGCATAGTCGGGATGCTCCGGCAGACCGGGGTAGTTGTATTTGAAACCGACCTCCTTGAAGCGTTTGGCCAGGTACATGGCGTTCTCGCCGTGCTTCTGCATACGGATGTGCAGGGTGTGGAGGTTCTTCAGTATGCTGGAGGAGCGCATCGGATCCAGCACCGGACCCAGAAGCATTGCGGTGCCGCTGTTCACGTCAATCAGCGAGTTGATGTATTCCGCCGAGCCGCAGATTGCTCCGGCCACGCAGTCGTTCTTCCCGTTGACAAACTTGGTCATGCTGTAGATCACCACGTCGGCTCCCAACTGGTAGGGGGAGAAGATCATCGGGGTGAAGGTGTTGTCGACCAGAAGCTTCGCACCGGCGGCATGGGCCATCTTGCTCAGTTCCGGTACGTTGGCGATACGCAGCAGCGGGTTGTTCATGGTCTCGGTGTACAAAACTTTTGTGTTGGGACGGATTGCCTTTTTTACGGCATCCAGATCCTGCATGTTCACAAAGGTGCAGTCCACGTTGAACTTTTTAAGGTAGTTGTTCAGGAAGGCGAAGGTTCCGCCGTAGGTGGTCATGCTGGCGACAATGTGGTCGCCGCTCTTCACCTCATGCAGCAGTGCGCAGGTGATTGCGGCCATGCCTGAACCGGTGCACCATGCGGACTCCGTGCCCTCCATGGCGGCCAAAGCCTGGCAGAGGGAGAGGTTGCTGGGGTTCCAATGGCGGGAATAGAGGAAGTAGCCTTCCGTCTCACCGTGGAATGTGTCGGTCATCAGATGTGCCTTCGGGAATGTGAAGGTTGCGCTGTCGCTGATTGCGGGGTTCACGCCGCGGCAGGCGTCCCTGCCGTCAAGGCGCTGGATGTTGGTTGCGGGGTCAAAATTCTTCATAATGGATAATTGTGTTAATTATTATTTTAATGTATTTTAATTAGCGTTTAATTCAGTTGAACGTAATCCTTTTATGTTTATTGTCCGAAAATGTATTTTTTTCTTGAAAACTTTGCCGTCCATATCCGTAAAACATGTACTTTTGCATTTTACAAAAGTAGATTATGGATTTCAAAAGTTTTCATAAGGAGCATCCCGTTTGGGCGGACATCATTCAGGCCGCACTTCTCTCAATACTGCTGGTTGCAGTCATCATGCTGCTGCTGCGCTGGTTCACCCGGCATGGTAAGGAATACGAGGTTCCGGACATGTGCGGAAAAAGCTTTGCGGAGGTGGAGCAGTTCCAGCAGGAGGGCAACCGCCACCATTTCAAGTTTCTGGTCAACGACTCCGTGTTCGTGCCCGATGTGGAGGGCGGTACGGTGATGAGCCAGGATCCCGCACCCGGGCAGCTGGTCAAGCGTGGCCGCAAGATATACCTTTCAATCTCAACACTCAACCCGCCGCAGGTGGAGATGCCGAACCTTATCGACCTTTCGCTCCGGCAGGCTGAGAATATGCTGAAGACAAACGATCTGCGGCTCGGACAGGTGGTCTACAAGCCCAGCCGCTACGTGAACGCGGTGCTGGAGCAGCGCTACAAGGGGCGCATTATCCGGCAGGGGACACGTCTCCCGTATCATTCGGAAATCACCCTGGTGGTCGGAAAAGAGTCCGTTCAGGAGGATGAAATGACCGATTGGCCCTGATCGTTTTTGCGGTCCGTTGGGGTTTGGGCTGGGGGATCGGCGCCGGCCTGGTCTTTGGAACACTGAAGTATTTCCTGGCTTCGGGGGCTTCGATCAGCTGGGTATCCATTATTTTTGACTACGGCGTTGCCTATGCATTTGTTGGATTTGCCGGTCTCTTTAAAAAGAAATATGTCCTGCTTCCTGTTGCCGCGCTTGTCGGTTGCTTTGCCCGCTTTATCATTCATTTTATCAGCGGCATAACAGTCTATGCGCAGTATATGCCTGAAGAATTTATGGGCTTTTCGGGCATGACGCCTGTCCTGTATTCTACCCTGTACAATGGTACTTATATGCTGCCGAATACCGTCATTGCCATCGCGATCTGCGCTATGCTGATCCCGGTCATGAAAAGACTGAAAAACTGACGCACTGCGCCGGACAACCCGTTGACATTCAAAATCGTTTACGTTATCATTTAGAAATGTAAACGATTTCTTTTTTTGCGTTTTTGAAAGGCAGGATATTGATTTGGTTAAACTGAAGGACATTGCAGAGGTTTGCGGCGTTTCCGTTGCGACGGTTTCCCGCGCGCTGAACGGCATCACAAATGAGAGCCGGGAGCGAACGGCCTATATCTGCCAGACTGCCCGGGACATGGGATATTACCCCAA
>CACYHG010000058.1 GCA_902774175.1 uncultured Bacteroidota bacterium | reverse complement strand
AGAGCGGTTCGCCGATGGAGCCGGGTTCCTTGGTTCTGTCGATGACGGTGATATACTTGGCGGTGTCCGGAATCGCGGCGACAAGGCGCTCGGCGCTGAACGGACGGTAGAGGTGAACTTCCACGACGCCCCACTTTTCACCGGCGGCGTTCATGTAGTCGATGGTCTCTTCGATGGTATCACAGACGGAACCCATCGCGATGATGACCTTCTCGGCGTCGGGAGCGCCGTAATAATTGAAGGGCTTGTAGTTGGTGCCGATTTTGGCGTTGACCTTGTCCATGTATTCCTCGACAATGCCGGGAACCGCGTCATAGTACTTGTTGCAGGCCTCGCGGGTCTGGAAGAAGATGTCGGGGTTCTGGGCGGAGCCGTGGAGGACGGGATGCTCGGGGTTGAGGGCGCGGCGACGGAAAGCGTCAACAGCGTCCCAGTCGAGCATATCGGCGAGGTCAGCGTAGTCCCATGTCTCGATCTTCTGAATCTCGTGGGAGGTGCGGAAGCCGTCAAAGAAGTGGAGGAAAGGCACACGGCCCTTGATGGCCGCGAGATGGGCGACAGCGCCGAGATCCATACATTCCTGCGGATTGTTGGAGCAGAGCATCGCGTAACCGGTCTGGCGGCAGGCGTAAACGTCGGAATGATCGCCGAAGATGGAGAGCGCGTGGAACGCGAGCGAACGGGCGGATACATGAATCACGCCGGGAAGCAGCTCACCGGACATCTTGTACATATTCGGGATCATGAGCAGCAGACCCTGAGAAGCAGTGTAGGTGGTGGTAAGCGCACCCGCGTTAAGCGAGCCGTGTATAGGTGGTGGTGAGGGCGCCCGCCGAAAGAGAGCCGTGCACGGCACCCGCCGCGCCGCCTTCGGACTGCATCTCCGTCACCTGCACCTCTCTGCCGAAGAGATTCTTTCTGCCGGCAGTGGCGTACTTGTCGGTCTCGTCGGCCATGACGGACGACGGCGTGATCGGATAGATGGCAGCGACGTCGGTAAACGCATAGGATACATGCGCAACGGCGTTGTTGCCGTCCATGGTTTTCTTGTTTCTGGCCATGTTGATAGTTTCCTCCTTGGAAATTTTGAAAAAATGGGATTCCCTGAGCGTATGCGGCAGACCGTCACGCGGCGAAAGAGGGAAAACGCCCGTGGGGGTTCCGTGACGCGGTGAGGGGTTGATCGGGCGAGGGAATCAGATTCCTTCCCCCAATACATCACCGTATATTCTATCACTTTTTTGGCGGTATGTAAAGTATAAAAAACTATAATTCACACAAAATTGTAAAATTGAGTCAAAGAAAATCTTTGCGCGGAAAATCCTCTCCCGTCTTGCAAAAACCGGCGGACTGTGGTACACTATGAAGGGAAAGGGGCGATGGCCTTTGCAAAGACGGTTGGGACGCGGCTTCTGGCTTCTGGCGGCGGCGACAGCGGCGTGGATGGTTGTTATCTTCCTCTTTTCCGCGCAGAACGCGCAGGATTCCTCGATGACGAGCGGGCGGGTGCTGGCCTTTCTCTGCGGGCTGGTGGGCTATACGCCGACCGAAGAGATGAAGGAAACGCTGTCCTTCCTCGTGCGCAAGGCGGCGCATATGACGGAATTCGGCATGCTGGGCGTGCTCTGGCTGGCGACGCTCCGGAAGGGCTGGGGCAAATGCCGATGGCGCTATCCGGCGGCCTTCGCGCTGGCTTCCGTTTACGCGATGACCGACGAGGCGCACCAATTGCTGATTGACGGCCGCGCGGGGCAAATCACCGACTGGATGATCGACAGCGCGGGCGTGCTTTTGTGGCTGACTGGCGCGTGGATTTTCGCGAAAATTGCAGGTAGAAATAAACCTGCCGAAAACAACAATCCGTAATTTCTCCGCCGAAAAATTGCCAATAAAACGATTGACTTGACGGCACGGAAACAGCGTTATTATGATCCTATTATAATGTAAGCAATTTCACTTTCATAAAATACTTCATGCAAAGGATGATTCAGACATGGCAATTCTGGTAACGGGCGGCGCGGGCTTTATCGGCTCGCATACCTGCGTGGTGCTGCAGGAAGCGGGATACGACATTGTGATTGTCGATAATTTCTCCAATTCCAAGCCCGAAGCGCTTAACCGCATCAAAAAAATCACCGGCAAGGACCACAAATTCTATGAAGCGGACATTCTCGACGCGGACGCGATGAACCGTATCTTTGAAGAGAATGCCATCGAAGCGGTGATTCACTTCGCGGGCCTCAAGGCGGTGGGTGAATCGGTGGCCAAGCCTATCGAGTATTACCACAACAACATCACCGGCAGCCTGGTGCTCTTCGACGCGATGCGCAAGCATGGCTGCAAGACCATCGTCTTCTCCTCCTCGGCGACGGTTTACGGCATGAATAATGAACCGCCCTTCGTGGAAACCATGCCGCTTTCCACCACCAATCCCTACGGCTCGACCAAGCTCTTCATCGAAGATATTCTGCGCGACATCTGCGTGTCCGACCCCGAATGGAGCGTCATGCTGCTGCGCTACTTCAATCCCATCGGCGCGCACCCGTCGGGACTCATCGGTGAAAGCCCGAACGATATCCCCAACAACCTCTTCCCCTACATCGCCAGTGTGGCGGTGGGACGGCTGGAGAAGCTGGGCGTGTTCGGCAACGATTATCCCACCGTGGACGGTACCGGCGTGCGCGATTATATTCACGTCATGGATCTGGCGGACGGCCATGTGAAGGCACTGACCTACGCGCTCAGCCACAAGGGGGCGGAAGCGGTCAACCTCGGCACCGGCAAGGGAACGAGCGTATTGCAGGCGGTCGCGGCGTTTGAGGAAGGCAGCGGCATGCCCGTGCCGTATGAAATCAAGCCCCGCCGCCCCGGCGACATCGCGGAATGCTACGCCGACTGCACCAAGGCGCGCGAGCTGCTGGGCTGGGAGGCCAAACACGACATGAAGGATATGTGCCGCGACGGCTGGAATTTCATCAAAAACAATCCCAGAGGGCTGGAATAAAGATAATGAAGAATGAATAATGAAGAATGAATAATGAAAAATATCGGAGCGCTGCGCGCTGAATAAAGATTTTGCGCCTGTTCACATCCTGTACACGCTCTGTTCATTGTGACTTTGTAATGTTTTTGTGAGATTTACAAAAAATTAAAAAAAACGCTTGAAATTCTGTCAAACCTGTGTTATGATTATGTCGTAGCTCGGACAAAGGAAAATTTATGGAATATTTACAGACATTTCATAATTTGCCGGTTCGTCCGATCGACGTATTACGCGCCAGTGATTTGTCAAAAATGAAAGAGGGATTGACAAATCCGGTAAAATTGTTTGGAGGTAATTATCATGAAAAAGAGAATTGCGCTCATCCTTGCTTCTGCGATGCTAGTTTCTACTGCGGTTTGCAGCCTTGCTTCCTGCAACGGCGATTCCGGCAAGAAGGGTCATGTCTACTACCTGAACTTCAAGCCTGAAATCGACGCGGAATGGCAGGCGCTTGCCGCGAAGTACACCGAGGAGACCGGCATTCAGGTCGACGTCAGCACCGCTGCATCGGGCACGTATGAGCAGACGCTTACTTCGGAAATCGCCAAGACCGACGCTCCCACCCTGTTCCAGATCAACGGCCCTGTCGGCTATGCCAACTGGAAGGATTATTGCTACGATCTGACCGATACCGACCTCTACAAGGAACTCACCACCGACGACTTCGCTGTGAAAGACAGTGACGGCAAGGTGCGCGCTGTTGCTTACGCTGTGGAATGCTACGGCATCATCGTCAACACCGAACTGCTTGAAAAGTCCGGCCATCAGCTTTCCGAAATCACCAATTTCGAAACCCTCAAGGCTGTTGCGGAAGACATCACCGCTCACAGCAAGGATCTCGGCTTCTCCGCGTTTACCAACGCTTCTCTCGCCGCCGGTGAGGACTGGAGAATGCAGACCCATCTAGCCAACATTCCGCTCTTCTATGAGTTCCGCGATGACAATGTGGATACCACCAAGACCCCCGCTACCATCAAGGGCACTTATCTTGACAATTACAGACAGATCTTCGATCTCTATCTGAACAACGCTACCTGTGCTCCCTCTCTGATGACCAGCAAGTCGGTTGACGACGCTACCGCTGAATTTGCTGCGGGTCAGGCTGTCTTCTTCCAGAACGGCGACTGGGCATACAACCAGATCAAGGATCTCGGCGACGACAAGCTTGCGATGATCCCGATCTATATCGGCGTTGAAGGCGAAGAGAATCAGGGTATCGCTGCCGGCACCGAAAACTACTGGGCAGTCAACAGTCAGGCGGCTGAAGAAGACATTCAGGCGACTCTCGACTTCCTCAAGTGGGTCACCACCACCGAAGAAGGCACCACCGCACTGGCCAGTGATATGTCTCTGGCAAGCCCCTTCAAGCAGGCAAAGGCTCCCGCCAATGTCCTTGATAAGTTCAATCAGGAATCCATGGCTGCCGGTAAGTATGTCGTTTCCTGGGCTCCCTTCAAGGTCATGCCCAGTGAGGACTACAAGACCGAGCTCGGTTCTTATCTCTCCGCTTATGCTGCCAAGCCCACTGACGCCAACTGGAACAGAGTCAAGGAAGCATTCGTTGACAACTGGGCGGCTGAGGTTGAAAAGACCGCGCAGGCCAGCACCGAAGCTGCTGAGTAAGTCTTTGTCCGGCGACCGGTTCATGGCTGCGTGACGGTCAATTAACAAAACCTAAGGGAAGGGTGAACGGCAAGTCTTGCCCGTTCGCCCTTCTTTCGTTATCGGATGTCCACGCTTATAGGGGGTACTTTATGGAAAAAACAATGAAAAAAAATCCCTTATATTTCTGCCTGTTTCTGCTGCCGACGCTGCTGGCCTTTATGATCGGCTTTGTCGTTCCGTTCGGCATAGGCATTTATCTGTCATTCTGCCAGTTCAAGACGATGAATGATGCAAAATTCGTCGGTCTTGATAACTATATGCAGATTTTTAAGGGTGACGATACATTTATCCACGCGTTCTGGTTTACGGCGCTCTTCGCGATCGTTTCTACGATTGCCATCAACGTCATTGCCTTTATGGTGGCGGTGCTGCTGACCCCCTATTGGGCCTCAAAGTTCATCCACCCTGTGGATCCGAGCCTGCCGCAGTCCAAGGCGACCATCATGCAGAACCGCTTTTTCAACGCTTTGCAGAACAGCTACGAATGGCTGCTGGAGAAATGTTTCCGCCATCCTTTCGTCACACTCTGCGTGGGCGTTGGAACCATTCTGATTTCCGTTTGGATGTTCCTGTTCCATACCAATATCCAGATGATGCCGCTGGCGGAGCGTGACAGCTTCGCACTTGAGATACGGCTGCCGCACGGCAGTTCGCTGGAACAGACGGTGGCAGTGTGCGACAGTCTGGAATCAATTCTGAAAAAGGATAAGGATGTGGAGGCGATCACCGCCTTCTACGGCAGCGGCTCGCCCCGCTTCATGGTGACCTACGCCCCCAGCCTGCCAGGGAAAAACTACGCCCAGTTCATTGTGAACACCCGTTCGGTCCATGCCACGGAGAGGGTTCTGGAGAAATATTCAGATTCGCTGGAGCACCGTTTCCCCAACGCCCTGCTGCGTTTCAAGCATCTGGACTACCAGGTGGCCCGGAATGCCATCGAAATCCGTCTTAAGGGTGATGACATGGCCACGCTGCGCAACTATGCGGACAGCCTTACCGCCTTCCTGCACACCCTTGACGACCGGCTGACCTGGATACACACTGATGTCGATGGATACCAGAACTATGCCGACATCCGACTCGATCCGGTGGAGGCCTCCCGCCTGGGCATCACGCAATCCACACTTGCACTGAGCCTCGCCTCGCAATACGGTGGCACACCGCTGACCACGCTGTGGGAGGGCGGATATGCCGTCCCTGTAAAGCTGAAGAGCGAACGTGACAGCAGCAACAACGGAGCATCCTCACTGGAGGAGGAGCTGGTGCCCACCCTGCTGCCGGGTGTATGGGTCCCGCTGCGTCAGGTTGCCGACGTGCAGCCCCGCTGGGAGCCGTCTCAGATTGTACGCCGCAACGGCGTGCACTGCATCACAGTGAGTGCGGACCTGCGCTATGGCGAGAGCCAGCCTGCTGTGATGAAGGAGATCAAGCGCCACATGAAACGCAATTTCATCCCCTCGCTGCCCGACTCGGTTGAGTGGAGCTACGGCGGGCTTGAGGAGACCAACATGGAGCTGCTTCCGCAAATCGTCAGCGGATTCATCCTCATGATTCTGATCATTTTCTTCTGCCTTGTGTATGCGCTGAAGAAGATCAGCCTTGCGCTGCTTTCGCTCTTCTCCACCCTGCTCTGCCTGCTGGGAGCCATCATCGGACTGAAAATATTCGGCATCGATTTCGGCATCACATCCATTCTGGGCATTGTGAGCCTGGTGGGCATTGTGGTGCGTAACGCCATCATCATGTTCCAGTACGCGGAGGAGAAGATCCAGGAGGGCATGCCTGTCAGGGAGGCGGCGTTGGAGGCCGGCAAACGGAGGATGCGCCCAATATTCCTGACCTGCGCCTGTGCCGCCGCCGGTGTCATCCCGATGATCATCAGCCGCAGCACGCTCTGGATGCCGATGGGTGTCATCATCTGCTTCGGAATGATATTCTCATTCATTCTGATTGTGACGGTGCTGCCGGTCGCCTACTGGAAAATTTTCGAAGGGAACGAAAAAATAAACCAACGCAAGAAAATGCAACGACAGATTGTTCCGATAGTCATCGGCTGCTGCCTTCTCTGGATGCCGCTACAGGGCAACGCGCAAACCTCCCCTGTCCGGCTGTCGCTTGACAGCTGCAAGTCGCTCGCTCTCCGCAACAGGCAGGAGCTGCAGAACAGCCGGCTTTCGGTTGAGGCGGCCCAGGAGACAAAAAAGGCGGCCTTCACCAAGTATTTCCCCAACGTCAGCGCCTCCGCAGCCGCCTTCAAGATGGCCAATCCCCTGCTGGACCTCAACACGGAACGTGATGAGGCGGAGATGGACATCAAGCTCAAGTATAAGGACGGCGACATCAGCAAGCTGTTGGATGAACTGGAGGCCAACCCCATGCTGGGGACGCTGCTGAAATCGCTCGATTTGAGGAGCGCTTTTTCCAATATCTCCGCCGAGGCGGAAGTGAAGGCCATCGACCAGGGCGCGACCGCCATGGTGACCGCCGTACAGCCAATTTTTGCTGGAGGCCGCATCATCAATGGGAACAAGCTGGCATCCGTCGGCGTGGAGGCGGCGGAATACCAGCAGGTGATGGCCGAGCAGAACAGCCTGATACAAGTGGAGAAGAGCTACTGGCTTGTGGTCTCGCTCATGGAGAAGCGGCAGACCGTCGCCACGCTGGAGACCCTGCTGGACACGCTCTCCCGCGATGTGCAGGCCGCCTATGACGCCGGCATCGTCACCCGCACCGACCTGCTGAAGGTACGGCTGAAGCAGAACGAGATCCGTTCCGCCAAAAACACGCTTGAAAACGGCATCACCCTTGCCACCATGGCGCTATGCCAGAGCATCGGCATCCCCTATCAGGAGGGCATACAGCTGACCGATTCGCTGTCGCTCCATCCGGAGGAGATGCAGGAGGCATATAACCCCGGCGAGTCGCTCATGCTGCGGAACGAATACAAGCTGCTCGATTTGAATGTGAAGGCGGAGAAGCTGAGGGCGAAAATGATTTTAGGTGAAAGCCTGCCACAGGTGGGTATCGGAGCCACCGCCTTCTACTACAACATTGTAGGTGCCGACATGGGCAACGCCTGCCTCTTTGCCACGGCCACCGTTCCGTTGAGCCAGTGGTGGGAGAACAGCCACCAGTACAAAAAGCAGCAGATACAGGTGAAAATCGCGGAGAACAAGCGTCAGGAACTTGGCGAAATGATGCAGCTGCAGATGCAACAGACTGCAAATGAGGTGGAACGGTTGAAAGACGAACTCTCCATCAAGGAGGATGCCCGCCGCCAGGCCGAGGAGAACCGGAACGAAACCAGAAACTATTACGAGGCCGGACTGGTGAGCCTCTCCGAATATCTGGAGTCGCAGGGAGTCTGGCAGAACGCCTGCTCGGCCGTAACCGAAACCAAAGCGGCTCTGCGAAACGCCTGGCTGCAGTACCGTCAGGCCTGCGGAAGGGAAATCAGGTAGCGTCATGAAAAAGGCAAGTAACGAACCGCAAATCCCCAAATGGGATATAGCCACTGTGCAGGAGAAGCTGCGCGCGCACCGGGACGAGGTGAAGGCCGACATCATCGAAGAGAGCCTGATTGTGGTGGATGATTTCAGCCAGCTGCATATTCTGGAGGAGACCTGCCAGACGCAGATGACCGTCATCGGCTATTGCAGCAGCGGATCATGCACCCTTCGCATCAACATGAAGGATTATGAAATACGCCCCAACGACCTGCTCTGCATCCTGCCCGAGCAATGGATTTCGCTGGTGAAGAGCGACAACTTCCACTGCAGTTTCGTCATCATGACAGCCGAACTCTCAATGCAGCTGCTTCCCAAAGTGCAGAACCTGTACGACATTTTCCTGTTTTTGCGGAAGAATCCCTGCATCCACCTGGATGACGAGGAGATAAACCTTATCCGCTCCTACCAGTCCTTTTTGAAGGAGCGGCATCGCGACCCGCACGGGATGTTCATGAGGGAGATTCAGCAGCACCTGCTTATGAGCCTGCTGTACGAACTTTGCGACATCGCAGGCAGGGTCATCCTGCAGCAGCATGACAAGCCGATGAACCGCAAAGAGGAGTATGCGGAGCAGTTCCTGCTGGATTTGTCAATGAACTACAGGCGGGAACGCGGCGTGGGATTTTATGCCGAACGGCTGCACATCACCCCGAAATACCTGTCGGGCATTGTAAAGGAGGTGAGCGGGCGGCATGCCACCGAATGGATTGAAGAGGTGGTGATCAGCGAGGCGAAGAACATGCTCACAAACTCTTCGCTCACAATACAGGAAATATCGAACGAACTGAACTTCTGCAACCAGTCTTTTTTCGGAAAGTACTTCAAGGAGCATACGGGGCTGTCCCCGAAATCGTTCCGCGCTGCGGCGGGAAAGGCCTCCTGAACATCCGCAAAGGCTACATCGATTTGATTTTCCGGGCCAGACGGGCGCAAAGCCCCGGAAAGAACTGCTTGATGCGCGCCATCACCAGTTCCGTGCTGCCGACAAGCACCTCCCGTTTTTTCCGGTATATGGCACGGACAATGATTTCCGCAGCCTTCTCCGGTGTGATGCCCTTTGCCTGCCCCGCATCCATTTTGCCATGCTGGCGGCCGTCCTTCTCCAAGGCGTAAAAGGAGATGTTGGTCCGCACCCTTCCCGGACAAACAATTGTCACGCGGATGTTTTTGTCATAGTTTTCCGCCTGTACAGTCTCGAAAAAACCGTACAGCGCATGCTTTGCGGAGGAATAGGCGCAGCGCAGCGGGAAGCCGAAGCGCCCTGCGATGCTGGTGGTCACAACAAGCTGGCCTCCCCCATTTTCTATCATTTTGGGCAGGAGGGCCTTTGTAAGGATGACCGGTGCGAAATAGTCTATTTCCATCACCTTGCGGATTACAGCCATTTCAGTATCCAGCACGGTTGCGCGCTGGCTGATCCCAGCGTTGTTGTAGAGCACATCCACCCGTCCGAACAGACTCATGGCCTCTTCCGCCAGCTGCGGCAGCTGTTCCGTCCGCGACAGGTCGAATGGCAGCGCACGGGCGTCAGGTGCACCGAGCTCCTTGCATTTCTCCGCCACCTTTTCGAGCAAATCGCCCTCAAGCGCGGTCAGTATCAGCGTGGCGTTTTCCCGCGCCATCCGGTACGCGGTGGCCTCCCCAATCCCCGACGAGGCCCCGGTAATCCATACTATCTTATTGTAGAATTTTCCGTAGTTCATATTTACAAAACCTTGATTTACAAATAATACTTAGCTTATATGACATTATCTGAACAGATCATCCAATGTCACCTCCTGGTTCACATCCTTAGAATGTTCATTACGGACTGTCCCGCCCGTTGTCACCATCACCAGTTGAACCGAATGTGTTTTTGTATGCCGCCTGCTGTTCACAAACGCATCTATCTTATGCTCCAATTCCAATTCATATTTCCGGTCAATGGTGAACAGATGTTCACTGAACTTCATTTCGCACAAATAGTCTGTCCGTTCTCCCTTCCATTCCAGCACCAGGTCTATCTGCGCCCCGGTGCCGTCCGGAGCTTCTCCCCGCCAGCAATAATTCCGGCTGATGGTGGAAATACGCAACGTATCCTTGATTTGTGCCAGATGCCCTATGCACAGCATTTCAAACGTGTTTCCTGCCCAAGCATAGAAAGCCGGGGTACGCTGCAAGGTCCGCCAATTGCCTCTTTCAACGCCCTTTCCATAGATAAAATGCAGATAAAACATGGAGAAAAAATCCTTCAGCTGATAGACTGTTTCCACCCGTTGCTTCCCATAACGCGGATACTCCCTCGTAATGCCGGACTCATGCAGGTTGTCCAAAATCTTGCTGAAGGTTCCACCCAGTTCAATGCCCACAGCTTCAGACAACTCCTGTCGCGTCATGCCATAGAACCGCGTCCCCAAAGCCTTCACCACATCCACATAACGTTCTGATGTGGCATACAAGCCTGTATAGACATCCTTGAACTCCTGGTGGATTTTTTCGTCCCTAAAAAAGAAATCATCGATGTTCTCTGACAGGTTCTTTTCCTTATCCAACCGGTCCAGATAGTATGGCACACCGCCGAAAGCCATATAGGCAACCGCCATTTCATAGCGAGACAGATGGAAACCGTTCCGTTTGAAATATGACTCGCATTCCCGCAGTGTGAATGGCAAAAGACGGATGGTTCCTGTCAGCCGCCCGTGCAAACCGCCATAGTCCCTGATCACATTATCCAGCATCCAGCTTGTCGCCGACCCGCAAACCACCAGTACAATATTCCGCTGCCTGTCAGCCCATGAGTTCCAGAAATACCCCAGTTCTGCAATCATTTCCGATGCCTGTGACCCTGCCAGCCAAGGCAGTTCGTCCAAAAAGACCACTTTTCGCTTGTGTGGCAGGCTTTCCAAATACCTTCTCAATAACCGGAACGCCTCCCGCCAGCATACGGGAGGTGAAGTCTCTTCCGCCATTCCGTAATCCAACAGCCCTTCGTAAAAATGGTCGAGCTGCATCTGTTTGTATGTCTTTTCGTTTTTTTCCCTGATATAGGATCCCACAGCGCGGAAAACAATATGCTCCTTATACACCTCCTCCACCAGGAACGATTTTCCCACACGCCTGCGGCCGTATATCGCCACAAACTCCGACTTGGTGCTTTTCAGAAACCTTTCCAAAACCTTGATTTCCGCAGTCCTGCCTATAATATTAGTGTAAGCCATACCTCTGTTTTTTACGACTGCAAAAATACAAAACTTCCCCCAAACTTTTCAAAAAAATCAGCCATTTTCAAAATTTTTCTTCAAAACGGCTGACTTTTTTCAGTTCAAGGCAATATTCAGAGGCATGATTTGATGAAACTCATGAACAGAGGGTGCGGATGCAGCACCGTCGAGCTGTATTCGGGATGGAACTGTGTGCCGATGTACCAGCGTTTGCCGGGCAGCTCCACAATCTCCACCAGCCGGGAGGCTGGATTGAATCCAACGCATTTCATTCCCGCCTTCTCGAATTCCTCTTGATAGCGGCTGTTGAACTCGTAGCGGTGGCGGTGACGCTCCCTAATAAGAGTCTCGTTGCCGTATGCATCACAGGCGCGGCTGCCCTTCACCAGTTCGCACTCGTAGGCGCCAAGCCGCATGGTTCCACCCATCTGGGTGATGCTTTTCTGCTCCTCCATCATGTCAATGACATTGTGCGGCGTCTTCGCATCCATTTCGCTGCTGTTGGCATCAGCATATCCCAACACGTTGCGTGCGAACTCTATCACCATCATCTGCATTCCAAGGCAGATACCGAATGTAGGTATGTCGTTGCTGCGGGTGTGTCCGGCGGCGATGATCTTGCCCTCGATGCCGCGCTGCCCGAAGCCCGGACAGATGACCACCCCCTGCATCCCTTCAAGTTTGGCAGCGACGTTTTCCCTGGTTATCTCCTCGCTGTTCACAAAATGCAGCTTTGCCTTCACATCGTTGTAGATGCCGGCTAGGTTCAGGCTTTCACGGATGCTCTTGTAGGCATCCTGCAGGTCATACTTGCCCACTAAGGCGATATGCACCTCGCGCCTGGCGTTGCGCTGCTTGTCGAGAAAATCGTGCCACGGCTTCATGGCCGGCGTCTCGCCCACCGGTATGCCGATCTTGCGCAGGATGGCGGCGTCCAGCCCCTGCCGCTGCATGTTCACCGGCACTTCGAAAATGCTCGGCATGTCCTCGCTCTGCACCACGCACTCCAGATCGACGTTGCAGAAGGAGGCCACCTTCATGCGGAGGCTGTCGTCCAGATGGCGTTCCGTGCGCAGCACCAGGATGTCCGGCTGTATCCCCATGCCCTGTAATTCCTTCACACTGTGTTGCGTGGGCTTTGTCTTCAACTCGTTGGCGGCCTTCAGGTAGGGCACGTAGGTCAGGTGCACGCAGACGGCGTTGCGGCCCAATTGCCAGCGCAGCTGCCGGATGGCCTCCATAAAGGGCGCGCTTTCAATGTCACCGATGGTGCCACCCACCTCGGTGATCACAAAATCCAGCTGCTCCTCCTTTTCATCCTCGCGCAGCATGCAGCGTTTGATCTCGTCGGTTATGTGAGGCACAACCTGGATGGTCTTTCCCAGATAGTCGCCGCGGCGTTCGCGGTCAATCACTGTCTTGTAGATGCGTCCGGTGGTTATTGAGTTGTTGCGCGTGGTATGTATGCCCGTAAAACGCTCATAATGGCCCAGATCGAGGTCGGTCTCAAATCCATCCTCCGTCACGTAGCACTCGCCGTGCTCGTATGGGTTCAGCGTGCCCGGATCGATGTTGATGTAGGGGTCGAACTTCTGGATGGTGACCTTGTAGCCGCGTGCCTGCAGCAACTTGCCGATGCTGGCGGAGATGATGCCCTTGCCCAAGGAAGAGACCACACCGCCTGTAACGAAAATATACTTTGTTTCCATATAAATATTGTTTAATCACGGCATTTGCCGTTCCTTAAGAACTGTGCATCTGCCGGCAATCCTGTCATAATATCATTACTTCCCCAATGAACCGGAGGGTGGCAGCTCCACCCCTTCCGGCAGAAAGGCGGAGGCATCACCGCCGTTGCGCCAAATATCACGCACATTGGACGATGAGACATGCACCAGCGCATCCTCCGCTGGCAGCCATACGGTCTCCACCTCCGGCGCCAGCTGCCGGTTCACATAGGCGATGTTCTGCTCCGCCTCCCAGTCGGTGGCGGAACGGAGGCCGCGTAGCAGGAAACCCGCTCCGCAGCGGCGGCAGAAACCCACTGTAAGTCCCTCGTATGATGCAACTTCCACCTGTGGCAGGTCGCGAAAGCAGGCGCGAAGCCATCCAAGACGCATTTCCAGAGGGAAACATGCGCTCTTTGCCCCATTGGTACCGATGGCCACCACCACGCGGTCAAATATCCGCATGGCGCGCCGGACCATATCCTCATGACCTCTTGTGACCGGATCGAACGATCCGGCATAAACGGCGATTCTCCCCATGACTACTGCAGTTTTTTGTATTTGAAGCGGTGCGGCGTTGTGTCGCCAAGCCGCATCTTACGGTTCTCCTCATATTCGGAATAGCTCCCCTCGAAAAAGTAGACCTGCGCATCCCCTTCAAAGGCAAGGATATGTGTGCAGATGCGGTCAAGGAACCAGCGGTCGTGGGAAATGACCACGGCACAGCCTGCAAAATTCTCCAGACCCTCCTCCAACGCACGCAACGTATTCACGTCGATGTCGTTGGTCGGTTCGTCCAGCAGCAGCACGTTGGCCTCGCTGCGAAGGGTCAGCGCAAGATGCATGCGGTTGCGCTCACCGCCTGATAACACCCCCGCCTTCTTGCTCTGGTCGGTGCCGGAAAAGTTGAAGCGCGATACGTATGCGCGGGAGTTGACCATCCGTCCGCCGATGGAGAGCTGGTCGTTACCTTCGGAAATCACCTCCCAGACACTCTTCTCCGGGTCGATTTGCGCGTGCTGCTGATCGACATAGCCCAGTTTCACAGTCTCACCGACCTCAAAGGTGCCGCTGTCCGGCTGTTCCAACCCCATGATCATGCGGAAGAGCGTGGTTTTGCCGCAGCCGTTCGGCCCGATAATACCCACAATGCCGGCGGGCGGCAGCGAGAAGTTCAGGTTCTCGTACAGCAGCTTGTCGCCGAACGCCTTTGAAACGTTCTTCGCCTCTATCACCCTGTTTCCCAAACGGGGGCCGTTCGGGATAAAGATTTCCAGTTTCGCCTCCTTCTCCTTCGTGTCCTCGCTCATCATGCGCTCGTATGCAGAGAGACGCGCCTTGCCTTTTGCCTGCCGCGCCTTCGGGGCCATGCGGATCCACTCCAGCTCCCTCTCCAGCGTTTTCCGCCGCTTGCTCTCCTGCTTCTCCTCCATCTCCATGCGCTTTGTCTTCTGCTCCAGCCAGGAGGAATAGTTACCTTGCCAGGGGATGCCTTCGCCACGGTCCAGTTCAAGAATCCAGCCTGCCACATTGTCAAGGAAATAGCGGTCGTGGGTCACTGCGATGACAGTGCCCTTGTATTGCCGCAGGTGCATCTCCAGCCACTGTATGGATTCCGCGTCCAGGTGGTTGGTTGGCTCGTCCAGCAAAAGGATGTCCGGTTCCTGCAGCAGCAGACGGCATAAGGCCACCCTGCGCCGTTCGCCTCCGGAAAGCACCGAAACAGGTGTCTCTCCCTCCGGACAGTTCAGCGCGTCCATGGCGCGTTCCAGTTTGGCATCCAGCTCCCAGGCATCGTGCTGGTCAATCAGTTCGGTCAGTTCGCCCTGCCGTTCGATGAGCCGGTTCATTTCGTCATCGTCCATCGGTTCGGCGAACTTCATCCCAATCTCCTCATATTCTTTCAGGTAGGAAGCGACCTCCCCGACACCTTCCATCACTATCTCCTTCACTGTCTTGCCGTCATCAAGTTTTGGCTCCTGCGGCAGGTAGCCCACGTTGTAGCGCGGCGAGAAGACTACCTCCCCCTGGAAGGATTTGTCTTCGCCCGCAATGATTTTCAGCAGGGAGGATTTTCCGGCGCCGTTCAGACCCAGCACCCCGATTTTCGCCCCGTAATAAAAGGAGAGATAGATATTTTTCAAAACTGTTTTCCCCGGGTTGTACGTCTTGCTGACATTTACCATGGAAAAGATAATCTTCTTGTCGTCCATATATTTATGTTTCGTTATATTATTCTTTAATTAAAATTTAATTCCTGCAATTGAGTTTTATAGCATACCGGAAATATCATCGAGCGTGTATTCCACACCTGCGGTATGCAGGGCATCATAATGGTTCAGGATATAGCGCATGGCTCCGGACTGCTCAAACAGATGATAGGTGTCGCGTCCGGTGGTTCCGTGACGGCGCTTGTACTCCTCCATACAATATATCAGAAATTCAAGTTCAATGTTCATGCTTCTTCTGGATAAGGAATGTGTCCTGTCGTTTTCTCATAGTGCCACAATTCAGCCAACGCCAACGGACTAAGGTGCCACAACTTGCTGTTTTCACGCTCAAGGTCGGCGTAAAGCTGCGATTCGTACAGCTGCTTCACCGCATCGGCGGCATCCAGGCCGTATTCCTTGACCATACGGTCAACCACCTGCGGCACAACCAACTGCAAAGTGGCCGTGAATTGGAGTTGCTCTTGTTGGGTCATATCTGGTATGCTGTGATAAAATGTATAAATGTTAGCGACTGCTCGCTTTTGAATGTCAGTTGATTGTAAAGTTTCTTCACCTTCAGCCGCGCCAATGTCTCCTCTTTCGTCAGCACACCTGTCTGATATGCGGCAAAAGTACGGAACACATCATCATTTGCCACCGGACCGTAGGCAAAATCACAAACCCTTGTCGGAATGCCGTTACGATTGTCATTCACATAGTCCAACCAAGCCTCGTCGGCCGCTTCAAACCATTCGCATTCCAACTGTTTTTTCATCAGCTCAATGTCCACTTCATAAACATTGACAAATGCATTAGAGGAATGCAACCTGTCTCTCACCTTGCGTGCGAATCCGTTGGCCTGCACTTCGTTCAAAGTGGTATAAAATCCCTTTCCAAAATCCAAAGCCCGATTGGGTTCAAGGATTTTGGGAATTTCAATTCTTTTATCGCTTCCGTGATATACAATCATGTTTAAATAACGGAAGCAAACCTTTTATTATTGTATCACGGAAAAAAAAGTTGCATTTGTTTGTTGAAATTGAAAAATGCACACAATAAAAAATCTGAATCAACGTTATGATGTCAAATTGCTGAAATTTATGAGCACACAGATGATGACCAAGGTTATAGCCGAATACTTCAAGACCCAGCCTGTTCTGAAAGCATGGCTGTTCGGCTCTTTTGCACGTGGAGAGGAGACACCCCAAAGCGATGTGGACATACTTTTCGTACCAGATCGTTCGGGCAAACCATTCACACTTTTTACACATGGCGGCATGTTGATGGATTTGCAGGAATTACTTGGGAGAGAAGTTGATCTGGTGGAAGAAGGTTCGCTTCGCCCATATGCCGCAGAAACAGCTAACCGTGATAAAATACTTATTTATGAGAGAGAGAGCGAGAGATAAGGGCAGACTGGAGGATATTCTTGAATATTCCGACAATGTGACGACACTTATTGATGGATATACCCTTGAAGCATTCGTCAAGGACAAGCGCACCTATTATTCTGTAATGAAAAATGTTGAAGTGGTGGGAGAAGCTGCCTACATGTTGAGCAAAGCTTTCAAAAAAGCACACCCTGCAACACCTTGGAATACCGTCCAAGGAATGCGACATGTTTTGGTACATCACTATGCCAATGTTGTTTCGACCACACTATATCACACAGCTGTTAACGGCATTCCGGAACTGCGCAGGCAAGTGGAAATATATCT
>CACYHG010000057.1:16824-32235 GCA_902774175.1 uncultured Bacteroidota bacterium | reverse complement strand
GACACGGTACATCTGGGTGGGTCCGTATGACAAATCACGGCATTATTTACGCATCAAAATCCAGACACCGAAGTTGAGCGGCATCTCGGAAGAATGGGCTTCAATAAGCATACCGGACTTGAATATTGAAAACGGACGTGGGGAATACGACCTTTCAGGCAAGGAGGAATTTGCAGCAAAGAGGTTCTCTATGTTTAACAAGGAGGTGCTGGACGATTTCGCCAACAAAAGGATAGGGTACAAAACACTTGCGGAAAGGCTCATCAAAGTGGATAAAAAAGGGAATCCGGATGCCGGAAGCATCGGTGATATAGAATATGTCAATAGCAAGGATGGCAAATATGGGTTTACCATTGTTGAAAATATAAAGAATAGCAAGGGAAAATTTGGAGTAAAGAACAAAGATGGAATTCTTGTAACAAAGGATTGGTTTGATGAAATTGAAGAATTCCACAAAAAATATATAAAAAAGAAGGGTAAGAAAACAGAAACAATATATGTGGCGGATGCTATATTAAATAAGAAAAAATGTAAATTATATGGTGATGGGACTATAACACATTAGTCCTATCACCGAATTACACTTGGATTCTTAAGGTGTGATAGATACCGTACAAAAAAACACACAGGAAAAAAGAAGGGGCGCATCGCCCCCCTTCTTTTTTATGTTTTGAATCTACAAGCCTAAAGTAGATAATTCCGATTTTTTTTGTCAAAAATGCTCAAAATCGCAAAATCTTTTTGGCCAGAAATGCTCAAAATCGCAAAATCTTTTTCGTCAAAAATGCTCAAAATCGCAAAATTTGGCATATCTGCAAAAAAACGCAATTGCGCCCCTCATTGCGCAATAATTCCGGCTGGGAAGCGTTGTAATAAATATCAATTTGTATAACTTCAATGCCGCAGCCATGAAACACACATTACTTTTTATCCTTGCATTATCGTTCTCCCTTTCACTTCCCGCCCAGACTACCATTTCCAAGGCTGAGATGTACGAGGATTTCGACCAGTTTGTGGAGATAATCAAAACCTACAATGCGCAGATTGAGGCTCGTAAACTGCTTACGGGGTATGACATGGTGGCGGAAATCCAGAAGGAGAGGGCAAAGATTAACCAAATAGATTACTGGTGGCAGTTCAGAATGCTAATGGGGCGTTGTCTGACGAAAACATTGGATGTTCATGCGCACGAGTGTTTGTCATATTATAACGTTTCAGAATCCCGTTATGCACCGGGCCAATCGTTTTATGATTCATCCAGTATATTGTATTTGAATAAATTAATTAAAGAAAACCATTCTTATTATAATAAATTTTGGGATAGTATTTATAAAAGGAATTGGTTGTTGACAATGAATTTTTATTTGAATGGGAATTATTTTGAATTTGGCACATATCAGTTTATAAATAGGTATAATAAGGATACAGTTAAATTGGTTAATTTTGAAATACTGGAATGTGATGGTGTCCCTGTGAATAAATGGTTTGATGATGAAATGATTGGATATTTGGATGCTGCAAATGTCTCATGGGATTATGATAAGGGGCATTATTATGGAAAATATATCTTTTTGCCTCATAAAATTAAAATTCGTGATATAGAAAATAAAGTTGAATATGTTTTTGATAAGGATTCTTTCAATATTATAATGAATGGTTGTCCGTATGCTGAAATCCCCAAAAAAATAGAAAAGCACCAAGAGAGCAGTCATGATAGGGCTGTGCGCTATTTTAAGAAAGGTCATGTGCTGTACATTTACACCAAGTTCATGTTTGACCCTGAAAATCATGTGGCAGATTCAATCAAATTGGTGAGCAGGAACAAGAGAATAGACAAGGTCGTGATTGATGTGCGAGGAAACCGTGGTGGCGGTGACCAAATGTGGGTCAATATGTTGTCTGCTATCATTAGAGACACGCTGAAATGGAATTATTGTTTGTGTTTCAACGATAATGAGCAGGTTCGTCATTTTATTAAAACCGAATGTCCGCATATCAGTTTGGATAGTGATTATAAATCTGCGGTATATCCTTTATTGGGTGGTAAATGCGTGTTGATGCCTGTTGATACGGAATATATGTTGGTGCCAGATAGTAACTCGTTAGCATATACGGGAAAAATATACTTGTTGCAGGATGCGAAGACCTATTCATCAGGACATTCTTTGACATCCATCGCCCGGATGATACCCCAGTTGGTTTCGGTGGGTATGCCTACGGGTAATCTGGCTGGACTGGGATTCAACCCGTGGCTGTTCCAGCTGAAGAACTCCAAATTCACCTTCAGCATTGAGACAGGCATAGACCTCTCTGGCGTTAAAACATTGGAGGATGTTTTTCAGGATAGACCTGAAATCGAAGTATATCCCACCTTTGACGAGTACATCAAGTATTACCACTCCTACAACTACTATTTTGACACTCACGACAAGGAGTTCCTGTACAACTACGACTACCTCTTCAAATACATCATGAACCTCAAAGATTAAAAATAATGCTGCACACCGTTGTTCCGTATCCCGATTTTTACTACTTTTGCATCCGCAGGCGGGGAGCCTGTGAAATGTAAAAAAATGGCTCATGGAAATAGAGGATATTGACATGGAATCCGCTCAGAGAGCGGAGAATGCGGAAATGTTCCGGGATGCTGCGGACCTTTCCCTCCGCAGTGAGGAGGTGCGTGAAATCCTCGGCAGGCCGCCGAGGAGGATCGTACGCTGGGGCATAACAGTAATATTTGTTGTGGTGGCGGGGCTTTTCATCGGCAGCTGCTTCATCAAATACCCGGACGTGCTGCAGGCGCCGGTGACAGTGACCACGGAGCACTTGCCCGCAGGTGTGGCGGCGCGTAGCAGCGGCAAAATCGACACGCTCTTCGTCACGGAGGGCGAAATTGTGACGGAGGGCGCGCCCATCGCCGTGCTGGAAAATCCGGCTCGGTGGCAGGACGTGCAATGGCTTCGGCGTCATATCTCCGAAGCCTCCCGCGACACGCTGCTGCAGCTTGGCGGCATCCAGTCCGCCTATTTCGCCTATCTCAAGGCGCGTGAGGACTACGACTACTTTATCCGCACCGACTACCACCGGCAGAAGGCCAAGGCCGTCGGGAAGGAGATTGCCGCCGGACGTCTGCTGCTCAGGAACAGCGAGCGTCAGCGGAACACCCAGCGCCAGCAGCTCGAAATCGCACACACCCTCTTTGCGATGGACTCCGGCCTCCACGCCAAGGGGCTGACCTCGAAATCGGAATATGAGAACAGCCGGAGCCGCTACCTTCAGCAGCAGCAGGAATATGAATCGGCCTGCGCCGCCTGCGACAACCGTCGTGTGAGCCTGCTGCAGCTGGAGCAGAGCCTCTTCGATCTGGAGCAGCAGCGCAACGACCAGGAGAACAGCCTCAACCTTGCACTGGAGGGGGCGCGTAACGGGCTGCTGGCCGAAATGGAGGCGTGGGAGCAGACCTACCTGCTCAAGGCGCCGTGCGAAGGCAGGGTGGCCTTCACCACCTACTGGCAGCGCAACCAGAACGTGACCGCAGGTGAGGTGGTTGCAACGGTGGTGCCGGAGCGTCAGGCTCGCATCATCGGGAAGATACTGCTGCCGCCGCAAGGTGCCGGCAAGGTGAAGGTGGGTCAGACCGCCAACATCAAATTCGACGGCTACCCCTACATGGAATATGGCATGGTGAAGGTTGCCATACGGCATATTTCGCTGGTGCCGGTGCAGCTGCCGGAGGGCGGACGCGCATTCCTGCTTGAGGTGGATTTTCCGCAGCGGTTGGAGACCACCTACCACAAACAGCTGGATTTCACGCAGGAGATGACCGGCACGGCGGAGGTGATTACGGAGGATTTACGGTTGATAGACAGATTTTTGAATCCGATAAGGGCGGTGATTTTCAGATAATTGATAGGTAGGGCCGTCGCATCGCGGCGGCCATTTATGAAAAAGCGATAAGAAGTTTAAGAGTTTAAAAGGTTTAAGAAGTTTAAGTAGGGCCGTCGCATTGCGGCGGCCATTCATGAAAAAGCGATAAGAAGTTTAAAGAGTTTAAAAGGTTTAAGAAGTTTAAGAGGTTTAAAGAGTTTGGGATGAAAAGAATGAACAGTTATGAAACGTGATTTCCCTTTGTTTACGCAGTTGGATGCGATGGATTGCGGGCCGACGTGCCTGCGGATGGTTGCGGCGCATTACGGCCGCCATTACAATTTGGAGACGTTGCGGCAGCGCAGCAGCTACAGCCGCGAGGGGGTGAGCCTGCTCGGAATCAGTGCGGCGGCGGAGAGTATCGGCTTCAAGAGCCTCGGAGTGCGCATAAGTTTTGAAAAGCTTTGTGAGGCACCGCTGCCCTGCATCGTGCATTGGCGGCAGAACCACTTTGTGGTGGTGTATGCGATTGAAAAACGCCGTCGCGGCACCACGGTATGCGTGGCCGACCCGATCGGCGGGCGCATCCGCTACACTGCGGAGGAGTTCGCCGCATCGTGGTGCTCCACGAAAAACAACGGGGAGCAGGAGGGCATCGCCCTGCTGCTGGAACCGACCCCGGACTTCTACAACGCCGAGGGCGAAAAGCCGGACAAGACCCGCCTGCGCTTCGTGCTGAAATATCTGAAGCCATATAAGAAACTCATCACCCAGCTCTTCCTCGGGATGCTGCTCGGCACACTGTTGCAGCTGATATTCCCTTTCCTCTCGCAGAGCATCGTTGACTACGGCATCGGCAACAGCAACCTTCGTTTCGTGACGGTGATACTCATCGCGCAGCTGACCCTCTACGTGGCGCAGACCTCGGTGGAGTTCATCCGCTCGTGGATATTGCTGCACATCAGCACGCGCATCAACATCTCCATCATCTCCGACTTCCTCATCAAGCTGATGAAGCTGCCCATCGGCTTCTTCGACACCAAGATGATCGGCGACCTCATGCAGCGCATCGGCGACCACAGCCGCATTGAGGCCTTTCTGACCTCAACCACGCTCAACACGCTCTTCTCCTTTGTGAGCCTGATTGTCTTCAGCGTTGTGCTGGCGGTCTATAGCCTGAAGCTGTTCATCGTCTTTCTGATAGCCAGCCTGCTGTATGTCTTCTGGATAACGCTTTTCCTGAAAAAGAGGAAGGAATTGGACTACAAACGGTTCGCGCAGGCTTCAGCGGAGCAGAGCAACCTGTACCAGCTGATTACCGGTATGCAGGAGATAAAGTTGAACAACTGCGAGCGGCAGAAGCGCTGGGAGTGGGAGAACATACAGGCGCGGCTCTTCCGCGTGAGCATAAAGGGGTTGGCGTTGAGCCAGTACCAGCAGAGCGGCGCCTTCTTCATCAATGAGACGAAGAACATCCTCATTTCGTTCGTTTCGGCGGCGGCGGTCATCCGCGGCGACATGACCCTCGGCATGATGACGGCGGTGCAGTACATAATCGGGCAGTTGAACTCGCCCGTGAACCAGATGATCGGATTCGTGCAGTCGGCGCAGGATGCGAAGATAAGCCTTGAGCGTTTGGGAGAGATCCACAACCGTAAGGATGAGGAGGAGGACGAGGAGTGCAAGCTGCGGCAGCTGCCGGTGGAGGCCGGCGGCGCACTGCCGTCGCTGCATGTGAGCAGCCTCCGTTTTCGTTACGATGCCTTGGGCGCGGATGTGCTGCAGGATATTGATCTGGATATTCCCTCCGGCAAGGTGACCGCCATCGTTGGCGGCAGCGGCAGCGGCAAGACCACGCTTGTCAAGCTGCTGTTGGGCTTCTATCCCCCGACCGGCGGTGACATCCGTGTGGGCGCGACCCCGCTGGAGGCCGTCAGCCGCCACTACTGGCGCGAACGCTGCGGCAGTGTGATGCAGGAGGGCTTCATCTTCTCCGACACCATCGCGCGGAACATTGCCGTCGGTGAGGAGCGGATAGACACTCAGCGTCTGCTCTTTGCGGCGGAGGTGGCGAACATCCGCCAGATGGTTGAGTCGCTGCCGACAGGCTTCAACACCAAGATAGGGCAGGAGGGGAAGGGCATCAGCCAGGGGCAGCGGCAGCGCATCCTCATCGCCCGCGCAGTCTATAAGAATCCTGACTACCTCTTTTTCGACGAGGCAACCAACGCTTTGGACGCCAACAACGAGCGCATCATCATGGAGAACCTGCAGCGGTTCTACAAGGGGCGCACCGTGGTGATTGTGGCGCACCGGCTTAGCACCGTCCGCCACGCCGACCAGATTGTGGTGCTTGACAACGGCCGCATCGTCGAACGCGGCACCCACGAGGAGCTCACCGCCCTCCGCGGTGCCTACTACCGCCTCGTGAAGAACCAGCTGGAGCTCGGGGAGGGGTGAAAGATGTAAAAAATGGAACATCAGAAGGCAATATTCCGACTTTGTTTCCGTTAGAAAAATAAAAATATCGTTTCGGATAACACTTATGATGAAGAAACTTGCCATAACCAAACAGATAGAACAGGAATTCGCTTATGTTGATTCCATCATAGCGGCTCACACCAATAGTGCCATAGCCAAGGTTAATGCCGAATCCCTACAAACTTATTGGGAAATAGGCCAATATATTTCGTGGAAGTTAAAGTCTACACAATGGGGCTCGCATGTTGTTGGTGAATTGGCCGACTATCTTAAACGGCAGAATCCTGCCAGACGTGGCTATAGCAAGCGCAACCTATACAATATGGTCAGTTTTTTTGACACATATTCCGCACCCGAATTTACGGTACAGATTGCCAATCTGCATCTGGATGAATTTGTGCAGTCGCAAACTGCACAAATTGCAGCTTCACCAATTGTGCAGTTGCCAACTGCACAATTGCAGGATTTGCAACTGCCACGTGTTTTGTGCCTTACCACGTTCACCAATCATGTGGAGATTATCAACCGCTGCGACAGTTTTGACGAAAGGATCTTCTATACACTTTATGCCGCACATTACCACCTCAAGGTTGAAGAGTTGCGCAGAAGCATTGTCAACCACACTTTCGAGTCGCTCATGAGCAAGGAAAAAAGGCTTTCGCCGGTCTTGCTCACCGAATATCCCGATGCGCAGTTTATGCTCAAGGACAAAGTGTTTCTCGATTTCATCGGCCTGACCCCGAAGCATACGGAGCCTCAATTGCATTCCGCTTTGCTTGAACACATGAAGCAGTTTGTTCTCGAAATGGGCAAGGATTTCATCTATATGGATTCAGAATATCCTGTCATGGTTGGCGGCAAGCAGAGACGAATAGACCTTTTGTTTTATCACCGTGCATTGCAGTGTCTTGTGGCCATTGAACTGAAATCGGTTGATTTCGAGGCGGAATTCGTCAGCAAGCTTGACCTTTACCTTGAAACTTTGGATCGTGACTACAAACGACCGAATGAAAACCCTTCTGTAGGCATTATTCTTTGCCCGTCAGCAGACAAGAGTGAGGTGGAATATACCCTTAGCCGTTCGCTGAGTCCGACCATGGTTGCTGAATACCGCCGTCTGCTCGTTCCCGTTGATGTCATGCAACGTTCACTTGCAGAGTATTGTGAATATCTCAAAAAAGAATTTTCCAACACGGGTAAAACAGAAGACAGATGAGAGTGTTTTTAACAGAGGATACCTACCAACCGTTCAAATAGTTCATTATGAAAATATTTAAATTTATTAAGAAAAGTTTGGATAGAGATTATTATTATGCTGAGAATTCATGGAAAATATGGGAAAACATTTTTGATACATATTGGCATGCTGGTTTTCATATAGGGGCAACAATAAGTTTCTTTTTGATGGCTATAATAATAGTTCTATTAAAATTGTTTAACTGGAATATTAACTATTGGTTCATTTCCATATTATGTGTCATCTTAGCTTGTATATTTCCTTTTTTTATATACACCGAAAAATATTATAAACGGATAGAGTCAAATTTTAAAGACAATAAGAACAAGGTAATAAATACTTTTTGGGCATACTTCAAATTGTTTTTGTCTATAGCGTGTTTAATATACGTAGTGTTTAAATTTGGAAATGTACTGTGATATAATGTATATATATGCTCCCGTAATTTTTTCCAACACTCGCATATATCACTCTCAATTGATTAACAACGCTTTTCTGTTTTTTGAAATAGGATAGCATCCTGTTTGATTGAAACTTCATAAACCAATAAATAACGTAGAGACGGTGCCTACTACCGCCTCGTGAAGAACCAGCTGGAGCTCGGGGAGGGGTGATTTTTTTCTGCCGCGACTGCAATATTTCGCAGGCGGTTTGCGTTAACAGGTATCGGATACGGAAATAAATTTGAAATCAATTAAATGTCAGTTCTGATGAATAAAACAGCAACACTCTTTTTCGCCGCCGCACTCACTATCGGTCTGTGCACCGGCGTCTCAGCGCAGGTCATGAAAACATCCCAACCGCAGGAACGGTTGGACGTGCGGACTTTCCACCTGGAGAACGGCCTGAAGGTGGTCATGGCCGAGGAGCATTCCGCCCCCAAGGTTTTTGGGGCGGTCATCGTGCATGCCGGAAGCAAGAACGAAGACACCGCCTACACCGGAGTCGCCCACTATTTCGAGCACATGATGTTCAAGGGTACCGACCGCATCGGCACCACCGACTGGGCAAATGAGAAAATCTACCTTGACAGCATCAGCATGATGTACGACAAGTTGCGCGAGACAAAGGATGAGGAGGGGCGCAAGGCCGTGCAGAAGGAGATAAACCGGCTCAACATCGAGGCCTCCAAGTTCGCCATCGCCAATGAGACCGATGCCATCCTGCAGAAAATGGGCTGTACCGGCCTCAATGCGGGTACGAGCTATGACTATACAGTCTACTATAACACGTTGCCCAGCAATCAGCTGGAAAACTGGATGGACGTATATGTGGAGCGTTTCCGCAATCCGGTGTACCGGCTTTTCCAGAGCGAACTTGAAGCGGTGTACGAGGAGCGTAACCTCTACGCCAATGACATGATGTATGAGTTCACCCGCAACATTTTCAGGGAATCTTTCGGCAGCCATCCCTACAGCCGCGATGTGATCGGTCTGGACGAACATCTTAAAAACCCGCAGCCTTCCCAGATGAAGGTGTTCTATGACAAATATTACGTGGCGTCCAACATGACCCTGTTGCTGGTGGGGGACTTCAACACGGAGGAGGCGTTGCGGATGGTTAGGGAGCGTTTCAACGCATGGCCGAAAGGGGAGCCACAGCCCAAGGCGGAGTATGAGCTCCCGAAATTTGAAAGCCGGGTGGTCAAGGAGGTGAAGCAGACTCCCATCAAGGCTGGGCTGATGTTTTTCCCCGGCGTTCCAAACAATCATCCTGACAAACTGACGTTGGAGGTGATGAGCGAAATCATCTCCGGCGGCAACGGCAGCATGGACAAACTCTCCACCAGCGGGAAACTGCTCTCCGCCAATCTTATCCCTCTTTCGTTGGAGGATGCCGGCAGCAATGTGATCCTCTATATTCCCAAACTTGTCGGGCAGAAACACGCGGAAGCCGAGGAGATGATCTGGAACTGCATCGATTCGGTAAAGAAGGGACTTTTCAGCGACCGGCTGCTCGAAAGCATAAAGATGCAGAACTTGCGGGATCGGCTGGAACAGGTTGAAAGTGTGGACGGTATCGCCATGTTGCTGGAACAGCTCATCTGTGAGGGCAGCAGCTACGAGGAATGGGAACAGGACAACGAACGGCTCCAAAACATGACAAGGGAGGAGATCATGGAGGTGGCCAACCGCTATTTTGACAGTCTCCGTTGTACATCCATCCGCTCATCCATGGGTTTGCCAAAGAAAAACTCTGCCGTCAAGCCGGACTGGGATCACCTTGATGTCCAGAACCAGGGGGCGGAATCGGAATTTGCACGGATGATTGGGGAGCGGCACGTCAAGGAGATAACGCCCCAGGTGATTGATTTTGACAAGGCGGTTACCACATTGCCGGTCACCTCCGGCTGCAACCTGTATGCTTCACCTAATCCGAAAAACAACATTTTCACTCTCTCCATCTGTTACCATTATGGGGATGTGGACGACAGGCGGCTGGAAACCGCCGCCGGATACCTGGAGATGCTTGGTGCCGGTGAGATGGACCTGCACCAGTTCGAGATTGAACTCAAGAGGTTTGGGGGCGAATTTGGCATCTATACCGAATATGATAATATTTATTTGGAAATCAGTGGTTTTGAGGAAAATTTAGACACCATCCTCTCTTTGGCAATTCTGAAACTACAGCATCCAAGGCACGATGCGCAGCAGTTGAAGAATATCATAGAAGAGACCAAGGCCGACAAGAAATCATCCAAGAACGAAGATTTCTCTTGGAATTATGCCCTATACTACTACCTGCAGCATGGTGAAAATTCACCGTTTCTTGAACAACTCACAATCAAAGAGCTGAAAAAACTGACCGGGGAGGAGCTGGTTTCCCTGCTTGAACCGATGTACCAACGCGACGGCTATGTGTCATTCGTGGGGAACACCGCTCCGGAGCGGATTAGGGACATTCTGCTGGAAAAGGGGCTGGTCCGCAACGGTACGGAAAGGACGGCTCCGCGTGCCCGCCCACATGCAAAGCACGACACCGATGTGGTTTACTATCTTACCAACAAATCGTTTTTGAAAAGCGACATACGCTTCGTCACCGAGTATGGTGACAAGTTCGACCTGAATGACATTCCTGCGGCCACCCTGTTCGACGAATATTTCGGCGGCGGCATGAATTCGGTCGTTTTCCAGGAAATCCGTGAATTCCGTTCCCTGGGGTATTCCACATACGGCTATTTCAGCTACGATGCGCTTAACCGGTACAATCCCTATTTGGGATGCTATCTTGGCACCCAGTGCGACAAGACAAACGAAGGTGTGGATGCCATGATGGAGCTGGTCCGCGTTTTTCCCGAACGTCCCGAAAAGTTCCCGGTGGTGCAGCAGTACATCATCTCCACCAGAAACAGCAACTATATAGGCTTCCGCAGAATCCCGGATCAGGTCCGCTACTGGAAGGAGATCCGGCATTTTGAGAGCGACCCCCGTCCGGAGACCACCGCTCAGATCAGGAACATTAACTATGATGATCTTCGCGCTTTCCATGCGAAATATATCAAAAACCGGACTCAGGTAATCGGAATTTCGGGTAATGCGAAGAAATTTGACCTGAAGCAGTTGCAGCAATACGGAAAAGTCGTCAAGCTGAAATTCAAGGATATTGTCAAGTACTGATGTCAGAAAGGCATCTCTTCCGGTGAGATCCACCGGTAGCCGCTGTCCCTTTTGAACCAGGTCATCTGCCGTTTCGCGTACTGCCGCGTGTGGGCCTTGATTGCCTCCACGCTCTCATCTATCGTGCACTTGCCGTCAAAATGGTCGAACAGCTCGCGGTAGCCGACCGTCTGCAGGGCGTTCAGGTGGCGCAGCGGGTAGAGCTGCCGCGCCTCCGCCTCAAGCCCCTCCTCCATCATGCGTTCCACCCGCCGGTTGATGCGTTCGTTGAGAACTTCCCTGGGCATAGCGATGGCATATTTTATTATTTGGAATGGGCGCTCCTTCGCCTGCTGTTTGCGCAGGGTGGAGTAGGGCTGCCCTGTCTGTATGCAGACTTCGAGGGCGCGCACCATGCGCACAGGGTTATTCCTATCTACAACTTCGTAATATTCGGGATCCTTCTCCTTCAGCATCTGGTGGAACTCCTCCACACGGTTTTCGCGCAGCATCCGGTGGAGATTTTCGCGCAGCTCCGGGTCGGGGTCCGGAAGCAGGTCGATGCCGTTGCAGAGCGCATCGATGTAGAGGCCGCTGCCGCCGCAGAGTATCACATTCTCATGGTTTTGGAACAGCTTTTCAAGCAGGGTGAGAGCATCCTGTTCATAGCGGTACACGTTGTAGCTGTCGTGAATGGAGAGATGCTGTACAAAATGGTGCGGCACGCGCCGCAGCTCGTCTGGTGTGGGTGCGGCTGTGCCGATGCGCATCTCGCGGTAGAACTGGCGCGAATCGGCGGAAATAATCTCCGTACGGAACTGTTCCGCCCATCGGATGGCCAAGGCGGTCTTGCCGGAGGCGGTGGGGCCGGTCAGTACCAGGAGGGTGGCCATCTCAGTACAGGCCGAGCTCTTCGGTGAGGTCGGTGCTCAGGCTGTCAATGTCCTCGTCGTCGTAGAAGTCATCCTCATCTTCCAGTTCGGGGTCATCCGCAAAATCGTCAAAATCATCGTTCTTAAGGTCGGCCGGTTTGGGAAGCTCACCGCTGCTGTGGGTGCATACAGGGTAGGTTTTCCCCTCCTTGCCCTCCACAGATTTTATTAGTTCGATGTAGAAGGTGTGGAGTCTGAGGAAATCCTGCTCGTAAATGATGCGCTGGTGCGGATCGTTGATGTATTGGCTCAGGATGGCGTCAGCCATGACGGTCTTTTCTGTGACAAGATACCTGTCCTGTTCATCCCCGTCCATGTTTTCCGTCTCATTCTGGAAACTCTCCACTTCGGAGTTCATGTCGAAAAGTGTGATTTCCTTCAGTTTGTTCCATTTGCGGTCACAGATGTAGAAGGATGCCAGCTCTTTTGGGTCCAACCCTTTGATGCTTTGAAGTATGATGTCATGAAAATCCTTGAAGGTCTGTTTTGCACCGATTTCGTAATCCCTTACAAAACCTTCAATCTCATCATAAAGCAGTCTGAATTTGTATATATACATGGTCCGGTTTTTTTTAACGGTTCAAAATACAAAAGTAACACATTTCTGAATGTCATGCCACGCTTTTCAGGAAAAAGTTTCGGATGTGGCGGAGGCGTTAGTCTTTTCAACAAAGTCCAGGAACTCGTCGCGCCCTTTGCCGGTGACGGCGGAGGTTATGAAGTAGGGGGGAGCCTCCTCCCATTTTTCCGACAGCTTTTCCAGAAACGCCTCAACGTTGCGTTCGGTGCGCAGGCTGCTCTGCTTGTCGCTTTTGGTGAAGACCAGCACAAACGGTATTCCGTGCTCCCCTAAAATGTCCAGAAAGTTGAGGTCGATTTTTTGCGGTGTCAGGCGGCTGTCTATCAGTACGCAGAGACAATAAAGGTTGCTGCGCTGGCCGATGTAGTCCATGGTCATGCGGTTCCATTGCGTGCGCAGCGTCTTGGCTGTGCGTGCGTATCCGTATCCGGGCAGATCCACCAGATACCAGCTGTCGTTAATCAGAAAGTGGTTGATCAGCTGCGTCTTTCCGGGCGTGGAGGAGGTTTTTGCCAGCTTGTGCTGTCCGGTCAGCATGTTGATGAATGATGATTTCCCCACATTGGAGCGTCCTATAAAGGCGTACTCCGGCTTGTCGGGCGGGGGGCATTGCGTGAAGTTCGCGCTGCTTTTCAGGTAAACGGCTTTCTTTATCTGCATATCGGTTGTTATTTTTCTGGTGTGGTTTGCTGCATCTCCTGCAGGATATCCAGCACCTCCTGGATGTCGTCGGATGTCAGCATTTTTATTTTTTGTTCCTTAATGTTCAGTAACCCTTTGAAATATGGTTTGTAGTGCTTGCGCATCTCCAGCATTCCGGTGCGTTCCCCCTTGAGTGCGGCGGCGCTTCGCAGGTGCGCCTCACAGATGCGGGCGCGTTCCGCCAGATCCGGTTCCGGAGGCAGAGGCTTCCCTTCCAGCAGGGCGCGACACCGGGCGAAAATCCAGGGGTTGCCGATTGCGCCCCTTCCGACCATGATTCCGTCCAGCGGACAGTCGGCCAGCCGTTGCATTGCGGTTTCGGCGGAGGTTATGTCGCCGTTACCGATTACGGGAATCTCAATTTCTGGGTCGTTCTTCACGGCGTTTATAAGACTCCAGTCGGCTTCTCCCTTGTACATCTGCGACTTTGTCCGTCCGTGGATGGCTATTGCGCGGATGCCGGCCTCCTGCAGCCGTTTGGCAAGCTCCACAATGATTTTTGAGGCGTCGTTGTAGCCGATGCGTGTCTTGACGGTGACCGGCAGCGAGACCGACTTTACCACCTGGCGGGTTATCTCCACCAGCTGGTCAGGATACTGCAGCATTCCTGAACCGGCATTCTTCCCTGCAATTTTCTTCGCGGGGCATCCCCAGTTGATGTCGATGAAGTCCGGCTGGCACTCTTCGGCAAGACGGGCGGCGGCGCAGAGGCTTTCGGCGTTGTTGCCGAAAATCTGTATGCCGAAGGGATGCTCGTCCGGTCCGGAAATCAGTTTGCGCCGTATCACCTCTATCTCCCTTATCAGCGCATCGGAGGCGATGAACTCGCTGACGGTGACATCGGCCCCCATTCGATGGCAGATGTCCCTGAACGGGGCGTCGGTCACATCGTCCATCGGGGCGAGGTAGAGCGCGGGGCGGTCAAAAGTGTAGGTTCCAAGCTTCATGTCAACTGATTTGTAAATAATCAACGCGGAATTTTGCGATTTCGTCCAAGTGGAGGCGTATTTCCCTGTTCTCATCCTTTTCGAGTGTCGGGTCTTCGCGCAGCAGGTTCTGGGCGATCTCGCGGCAATAGCTTATGATTTTCTCATCTTTTGCCAGGTCAATCAGGCGGAAGTCCATCATGCCGCTCTGCCGCGTGCCGGACATGTCGCCGGGGCCGCGCAGCTTCAGGTCGAAGTCGGCCAGTTCGAAGCCATTGTTGGTCTCCACCATGGCCTGGAGCCGACGGCGGCTCTCGGCGGTCAGCTTGTCTCCGGAAAGCAGGATGCAGTATGACTGTTCGCTGCCACGTCCCACACGGCCGCGCAACTGGTGCAGCTGCGACAGCCCGAACCGCTCGGCGTTCTCGATGATGATCACGCTTGCGTTCGGTATGTCGATGCCAACCTCAATGACGGATGTCGCCAACAGCAGCTGGGTTTTGCCTGTTGCGAAGCGCTCCATCTCGCGGTTCTTCTCCGCGCTGTCCATCCGCCCGTGCACCAAGCTGATGTGGTAATATGGCTCCGGAAAGTCGCGGCTGAACCCTTCGTAGCCCTCCATCAGGTTCTGCAGGTCCAGCGCCTCCGATTCCTCAATCAGCGGAAAGACCACGAAAACCTGCCTGCCCGCCTGTATCTGCTTGCGTACAAACGGATATACCTCCGGCCAGGCGCGCTGGCTGTAGTGGTATGTGAGAATCGGCTTGCGGTTTTTGGGCAGCTCGTCAATTACGGAGAGTTGCAGGTCGCCGTACAGGGTCATTGCAAGGGTGCGCGGGATTGGTGTTGCTGTCATCACCAGCACGTGGGGCGGCGGGTCGTTTTTCCGCCAAAGTTTTGCGCGCTGCTCCACACCAAAACGGTGCTGCTCGTCAATCACTGCAAGGCCGAGATTGCCGAATTCAACCTTATCCTCAATCAGCGCATGCGTGCCGATTAGCAGGTCGATGGCGCCGCCCTTAAGGTCTTCAAGCATTTTTTTCCGCAGTGCGCTCTTGGTGCTTCCGGTGAGCAGCTCCACGCGGAGCCC
>CACYHG010000057.1:0-16746 GCA_902774175.1 uncultured Bacteroidota bacterium | reverse complement strand
CGATGGCAATCAGCATCACCAGCAGTGCGGTTATAGTCTTACCGCTGCCCACGTCGCCCTGGAGCAGCCGGTTCATCTGCCTCCCTGAAACCAGATCGCTGCGTATCTCCCGTATCACCTTTTTCTGTGCGTCGGTCAGGCCGAATGGCAACTTTTCGTAGCATTTGTGGAAATTGTCCCCGATTTTCGGCATCGGGAATCCTTCCTGTGAAACCTGCCGGTGCTGCCTGTGCCGGAGCAGTTGGAGCTGGAGGAAGAACATCTCGTCGAACTTCAGCCTGTAGCGTGCGGCTTTCAGCAGAGCGTCGGATTGTGGAAAATGGATGTTCGTAAGGGCTTCGCGCAGCGGCATCAGACGGCAGGCCTGCAAAAGGTGGTGCGGCAGGCTCTCCTCTATGCGGTGGCTGTAACCGTCCAACAGCTGCATGCAGAGCCTGCTGATGTTCCGGCTGTCCAATCCGGAACGCTTCATCTTTTCAGAGGTGTTGTAAAAAGGCTGGAAGGGGATAGGGATGTTGCTGTTCGCCCGTTCCTCCTCCAGCTGGATTTCCGGATGGGTGATGCTGTAACGCTGCCCGAACAGCTGCGGCTTGCCGAACACCACGTACGGACGGTTCAGCTTCAGGTTCTTCTCCATGTAGGCGATGCCGTTGAACCACACCAGCTCCATGCTGCCGCTATCATCCTGGAACAATGCGACTAAACGCCTGCCCCGTTTCTCACCAATAACCTGCATGCCGGTGATGACACCCTTTATCTGCAGGTATGACTGCGCATGCATCGGCACTTCGCTGATGCGGTAGAAGCGGGATTTGTCCACATATTTGTAAGGAAAATAGAATAGAAGGTCGTACAGCGTGAAAACCTGAAGCTCCTTTTTCAGGATTTCAGCCTTGCGGCTGCCCACCCCTTTGAGGGATTCGATGGGACTCTGCCAGAAGGGAAGCATGTCGCCTGTCATGACCGGCCTCCTTCCTTATTGCTGTCGGTGCGGCCTTTCCGTCCGCTCTTTTTCAGCGCCTCCGCAACAATCCACTGCAGCTGCCCGTTGACGGAGCGGAATTCGTCCGCAGCCCATCGCTCCACAGCCTCCATCGTATTGGAGTCCATGCGCAGCAGGAAGCTTTTTGTCCCGTTCGTGTTCTCCTTATCCTTTGTCATGACTCCCTCTCCAATGCTTCACCAAGGGTCATTGAACAGATGTTATCCTTTGAAATATGTTTGTCGTATAACCGGATGCAGAGTATGACAAATGCCATGACAATGAATCCGGAGAGTCCTGCCATGCCGTTCAGCAGACTGTTGCCGCCATAAGTGAAAAAGATGTATGTGCCGGCCAACGCGTTGACGGTGCCGTGCATTATGGCCGCCACTATCATCGATTTTGCCTTCAGCACAAAATACAGCTCGATAATGCCGAGCAGAATGCACATCGCCACCATCATCAGCACTCCCCACTGCGGGTTGTCCGGATAGTTGTGGCCCATCAGGATGAGCGGAAAGTGCCAGATGCCCCAGACAACGCCGATAAACAATGCAGCTTTGGCGAACTTCACATTGCGCAATGCGCCGACAAGATAGTTCCGCCAGCCGAACTCTTCACCGAAGGCGGCCACCGCATTGACGGTGACACCGGCAATCAGGCCGCTGAACAGTACCATGACAATCATCATTGCAGCCGGCATTTTTCCAATCTGCTCCCTTACAAGTTCCTGCTGCTCTTCAGGGACATTCATCTGGTTGATTAGCTGCTCGGCGTTGTACTCCAGTGTGACGCCCGGCATCAGCCCGTTGACGAATATGCAGGCTGCCACCATGAACACTGGCAGCAGCCAGGCCACAAGCCATGCCCAAGACAAATTGAAGCTGACCAATCCCGTATGGTTGAATTTCTCCTTGTGAACGGCCTGCAGGACGAGTGCCGTCAATAATGGCATGAACATGTAGAAGACCGAAAACAGGTTTAGCCCGACAGATTGTTTTGAAAGCCCGAGTCCCCAGTATGCTGCGGCGAATGCCGCCCAGCTGACGAGGCAGACAGTTATTGAAAATATGATCGCTTTCCTCATGATTATGCTAATTTAAAGTTCCTATAATGATCTCAGCGAGCAGTTGTGTTTCCGCTCCGTTGGCGCCGTTCAGGTAGTACAGGCCGCCGTCGGAGGTGCGGAGTTCAATGTATGGCGGCTGCTTGCGGACGAACATCATGCATTTCTCCCCGTTTTTAAGCAGAAAATGCCCTTTGTTGTACGTTCCGGTGCTGGCGCCGTTGGTGCGCATGGCGACAGGCGGCAGCTGGCTAATTTTTTTTGCCGAAACGACGGATGTGAGCGGTATGTCGCGCCCGTACATGCCCGAAATATGTATGGTTCCATTGTCCACATCTATTTTTGTGGATTTGTTGGCCATGGCAACCAGCGTGATGACGAACACAATCGAAATGGCGGCGATGACTATTGGTAATTTGGCCAGATTCCGCATTGGCGGGAGGTTGAGGCTGCCTGTCCTGTCGCGCCCGTAGCCATTGTATTTCCACATGAAGAGGAACAGCGGCACCACCATCGCTATGCAGAGACCGCCCATTGCGAAGAATCCGGTATCCTCACCAATAACCCTGAATGCTGCCAGCACTCCTGTGATAACCAGCAGGATCCCTGTCGCCGCCAGGGTGATGGCGACGGCCTTTTTCAGTCCCTCAATGTCCACAAGCGCTTTCCGTTCGGGCGGCAGGCTGCCGTAGGGGTTGATCAGATTCGGGTAGCGGTAGCAGAGCCATCCTATCAGAATGAAAAGCAGCCCCATTCCTGTGTTGACGAAAAATACTGCTGTCATTTTGCTGCTTGTTACATTAATTAGTATAGGCTCCCGGTGTTCACTACCGGACGGGCCGACTCATCGGTGCAGAGCACCACCATAAGGTTGCTCACCATGGCAGCCTTGCGCTCCTCGTCCAATTCCACAACACCTTCGTCTTTCAGTTTGTCTAAGGCCATTTTGACCATTGACACGGCACCTTCCACAATCTTTTCGCGGGCTGATATTATGGCGGCGGCCTGCTGGCGGCGCAGCATGACGGCGGCAATTTCCGGCGAATAGGCAAGATAGTTGATGCGCGCCTCCAGCACCTCAAGCCCCGACATTGAGAGCCGTTCGTTCAGTTTAGAGAGCAGCACCTCGTTGATTTCCCTGCCGCCCGAACGAAGCGTGAGCTCGTCGGAGCCGGATTCGTTCTCATCATAGCAGAACATGCCGGCCACCTCGCGAAGCGCTGCATCGCTCTGCACCCTAATGAAGCTCTCGAATGCCTTCATGCGGCTGGATACGGAAACAGGACCCACGTTCACTGAGGAGCCTCCTGCTATGGTTTGCGAATCAATTTCGAACATCGCCTTGTAGGTGTCCTTCAGCTTCCATACCAGAATCTGTCCAATAAGGATCGGATTGCCTGACTTATCGTTCACCTTTATGTTGTCAGGGTCAAGGTTGCGGGCGCGGAGGGAGACCTTTTTCGAGGTCATCAGAAAATTGACCCAATGGAATCCGTTTTTGGTGAATGTGCCTTTGTACTTGCCGAAAAATAGCATCACCATCGCCTCGTTCGGCTCCAGCTTGCGGAAACCGATTGGCAGGATACAGGCCAGCAGCATCCCTATGACAAACAGGGCAGGTGTGGACAATGTGTCGTTGGAAAAGGCAATGAGGCTGCATACGCTCAGCGCAATCAGGATGATTTCAAACAGCAATGCAACAAAGCCATTTATTGTAAAACCTTTAAATTCAAATTCTTTACTTTCCATATCTGATATTGTTTTAATATTATTTTAATTTTGCAAAGATATAACAAATCTGAATACGGAATGCGGGTTTGGAGGAAAAAAAATCATGAAAAACAATCGTCATTCCATTTTATCGGATTGTTTTTGATATACAGCGTTATCCGTTTCATTTCGTCGTTATTCCGGATAATATGGTCATGGAAACGGGCCTGCCAGCCGAATGGGATGCCTTGTCTGGCGGCCTCCCGCAGAACCGCGGTTTTGAATTGCCCGATAATATGGGACAACCGTCCGCAACGTTTTGCCCGTCGTTGCATTTCCGCGTCGGGGGCACCGATATCGTTGTTATTGTAGGGCTGCCGCATTGCGACAGCCCTACGGGGATGACGTAATGCGATTATCAAATGCACGTGGTTCGGCATCACCACAAATATGGGGATGACCGCGTCGTCGTGGATTTCGGCGATTTTTTCCACGCAACGCCGTGTGAATTCGCCGATTGGTGACAAATGTGGAATCCCGTTTCGGATATTCCCGAAATAATGGATACGGTTTTTGGTGCAGATTGTGACAAAATACGATGCGCCGTTGTAATCGTGCCAATCCGCACGCGGCGATTTCCGATGGGGTTGTGGTTTCATTTTTTTTGTTTCTTTTTTTTCTAAAACGCGGGACAATGGATATTATTGTCGGCGGGATTTTTTCAGAACACCGCGCTATACCCAACACAGACCTTGGCTGCCCTAAGGCGGAAGCCTTGGCCGTCGTGGGCGGCAACGGCGTAATTGAGGCTGAGCAGTCCGGCCTTGGAGTCGAACGAGAAGCCGATGCCCATGCCGACCGGGTGGTCGTTCCGGTAGCCGCCGACACCTTTCCGCTCGTACCAGCCGCCGTCCGCGAAGGCTTGGAGAAACATGTTGCGGTCAAGGAAAAAGCGGAGCTCTCCGGTCAGGAAGGCGTAGGCTGATGCGGTGACGGACTGTTCGTCCATTCCGCGCAGGCTGCGCAGCCCGCCCAACATGAAGAGGTCGCTGCTGTTCAGGCGGTTGTCGAGAATGATTCCGCTCTGAAGCCGTATGTATTGTACCCAACGCCGGCCGAACGGCATGTATGTCTCGGCGTTGCCGCTGCCGCGGGCCACCGTGTTGTGTTCCCCATCGGCAATCGCTGTTTTGCGTCCGATTTCGCCCGACAGGTCAAGGTGATATCCCTTATGCGGGATGCGCGGACGGTCGGTCCGGAGGAGTGATAGCCGGAGACCGTACAGGTCGCTGCGGGTGTCGTTCAGGTCGGGAGAGGAAATGGTTGCGCTGCTTCGTTCATACCGGTAGTGCATCTGGATGAAGTCGGTGCCGTTCAGCAGGTAGCGGAATCCGACCGGAAGTGAGACCCTGTGATATGCGCTGTCGCTTTTCAGCAGGAAGAACTGTCCGTATAGTCCGAACGGTGTGCCGAACAGGCAGGGATAGCTGCCTTCAACCTGCAGCTGCTGGTGCTCGGGACGTGGACGGTTCCAGTCCACGGAAAACTCCTCCCCACGTGCCAGCACATTTGTGAGTTTCAGCTGCATCTGTCCGTAAAGGGTGATGCCGTCGCCCTGTTCGTTGGAACCGAATCCGACAAATCCATCGAAACTGTTGGCGTTTTTCTTGTTGAGGTAAACGTATAAAGCTGCCGATTCGGAGGTGAAGGTGGGGGAGGGAGGACGTGTCATCTCCACAAAAGGCAGTGCGTTCAATGATGTTGCCGCCTGTGTGACGCACTGTTCGCGGTATGGGGTTCCGCGCCTGATTTTCAGGTATGGATGCAGAAAGCGGGGCGAAAGGCGGGCATCTCCTTTCAGCACGATGCTGTCCCATCTGATGAACGGGTTGGCGATGACCTGCGCTATGGTTGTGCCGGTAGAATCAGGCTGCAGCAGCCGCACCTCGGCAAACGGGTGCCCGTGGTTTTCTAAGCATATAAGCATCTCTTCTGCAAACTGCTCCAGCGTTGCGGTGCTGTATGGCGGATTCCATTTCGGCAGGCGGATACCTGAACTCATGAGCGTGTCGGAGACTAAGAGGCGTGTCTTCAGCAGAGTGTCCGTCTGCCCGCGCAGAGCAGGTGCGACAAGTAGCAAAAGGCATGGCAGAAAATGCCGGAAGCGCAGTCCCCGCATAGTTGTCATTGGAAGTGATAAAAGTAGTCGTTAACCTTCTGTTTGTAGAACGGCGTCATGCTTGGCGGTACGGTACGGTACATTTCTGTCTGCTGCTCCTGCCGCTTCTGTTGGTTCGTCCATTCCGGCGGCGGCGTGCGCTGTAGCTCGCGGCCCTGTTTCGATTCGCGGGTGTCGTCCTTTTCCCGCTGCATTTCCGCCCTTTCGGATTGCAGCATCCGGGTGGTGATGTCGCGCTGACGGTTAATCGTCTCCTGGTTCAGCACCTTGTTCACAAGGTCCTTCTCCGTCTGTTCCATCTCCTTCATGGTCCGTTGCAGGTTCGCCGCCTCTGCCTGACGCCCCTCCTTCTGCAGTTGGGAGAGCTTGTCCTCCATCATCCGGCGTATGGCCTCCTGACGTGCCGCCATACGGGCGAACTGCTCGCTCTGGTTCCCGTTTTTGCCCTGCTTTTTTCCGGTCTGCCCCTCCTTGGAGGGCTGTCCGCCCTGCTGCTTGCGCATCTCCTCAAGCTGCTTGTTGAGCTGTTCCTGCATTTCGCGCAGCGATTTCATATCCTTGGGGTTGTTGCCGCCGCTTGACCCGCCTTTGTTGCATTTCCCGCTTTTGCATGCGCCGCCTTTCGCGCCCTGTTGCTGCTGCTGCTCCTGCATCTTGTCCATCGATTCGGCCAGCATCAGGGCAAGGTCGTTGAGGGAGGTCATCACATACTGTTGCTTGGAAACGGCATTGTTGAAGTTGCGCGGACGGTAGGAGTAATAATACACCTGCTCCTGTGTCTGCCCGATATCCGAAAGAATCTGCTGCTGGGCGTTGTTTATCTGTGTGATCTGTTTCTGTACAAACGGTTTCACCGCCTGCTGCCGCTTCGCTATGGAGGCGATGCTGTCCTCAATCTGGCGGAGGTTCTCCTTAAGGGTGAACTGCTCACGCAGCACCTGTTTCACCTGCGGGTCCTGAAGGCTGAGTGTGGAGAGCTGTTTCATGAGTTTCTCCTGCTGGAATGAGGTCTGCACAATGTGTTTCAGTATCCTTCTTATATTCTGGATGTCTTCTGCGGTGGATTCGGACATGCTCTGCTGGAAGCCTTCGCCCATCTGCTGGCTCATCTGCTGCATCTGCTCCCCGGCCTTCTGCTGGTGCGGCGCGGCCTGCTTGCCGTTCTGCTTCTGCAGCTGCTCCTTTGCCTGCTGCATCTCCTTACGGATGCTGTTCTCCAATGCCTTCTGGTCCGGAATTTTGAAAGGCTGTTCCAGTTTCTTGTTCAGCTCGCGCAGACTTTCCGCATCCTCCATCAATTGGTTGAATTCATTCTGGAGCTGCTGCTGTTTCTGTTCGATGGCTTTATTGTCCGCATCGTTCCGGGCGGCCTCCTTGGCGAGTTCCAGCTGTTTTTCGGCCAGCTTCTCCGCCTGTTCCAGAAAGTTCTCCATTTTCTGCTCCACCTCAAGACGCTTGAAGAGGGAAAGGTCCTGGTCCAACTGCTTGTTCAGCTCCTCGGTGCTCATCTTTATCTTCTCCAGCGCCTCGTTCAGCTTATCCTTGTCAATATCCTTTTCCATCATCCGCTGGAGTTCCATGAGTGTCTGCTTCATTTCGTCCGAGAAGAGCTCATCCATACGCTGCTGCAGCTCCTCCTGCTTCCGGAGAATCTCATCGGAGATGTTTTCGTACTGGTTCTCCAGCTCCTGCTGGCGTTTCTGCGCCTCTATCGCGTTTTCGGTCTCCTTTTTCAGCTCCTGCCACTGTTTGAGCAGATTCTCCAGCTCCTTCTTCTCCTGCCAACCCGCCTCCTTCTGTCCCACCATTTTCTTTTTGAGCGCGTCAATGCGGTTCAGCAGGTCACTGTTCTCCTTCATCATTTGGGAGAGCCCCTCCTTGGTCTCCTGCTTCACCTGTTCCGACTGCTCCCGAATCTCATCCTCGGTCGGCAGTTTGAAGGTCATCTCGCCGGTGCGGCTCCGTTTGCTCCCGTTCACCCCGTCGTTGTCCCAGACTTCAAAATAGTAGTGCAGGCTTTCCCCTAACGAGAGCGAGAGCGTCTGTGCGTCGAAATAGAAATTGAAGGGTTGGGCGGTGGCATCGGGTTGGAAGGGGATGGGTGTGGCGGCGGCAGGGCGTACCGTATCCTTCCCTTTCATGACAAAACTAACGAACAGCAGTTTCCTGAATCCGTAGTCATCCCGTATGCCGCCCCTGAAATAGAAGCGGTCGAAGTAGAGGGAATCCTGGCTCCGCTCCACGCGGATTTCCGGGTATGCGTCCGGAATCACACTGACAAAATATTGCAGGGAGTCACGGTTGCTCAAGTAACTGTTGCTGCTTGAAACCTGGTATGAGAAGTCGCTGTTGGCCTGCATCCCGTAGCTGCAGCGGTTTCCGTCGCAGGGGATGCGTATCTGCTGCGTGCCGGTGCTCATCTGCACCTCGTCGGCGTTGGCGGTGTGGAATTTCCAGGTGATGCGTGTGCCTTGCGGAACAGTTATGTTCCCATTGTTGTCCACGGTCTCCGTTATTTTGTGCAGGTAGGCCGGATAATCTAACGTTACACTGAAGTGCAGCAGGTTGGGTTTGGGCAACACCCGGATTGTGTGTTCCGGGGATTGCACCTCATCGCTCTCGAAACGGAGGCGTGTGTCGTTGCGCAGCCTTTTCAGATCGTGACGGAATTCCACTGGTGAGACGCGCTCCATACGGTACCGCACACCGTCCGCATTGACAAAGGCCTCCTCAGGCGTCTCCTTCCCCTTGACCTTGACTATGATGTGGAGGTCCTCATCCTGGAACAGCTCTGAAACGGGATTCTCCCACTCAAACTGGTATGGGGCCGGTTTCTCATAGGCTGTCTGGTGGTGGATGATGCGTTGGGCGGGTCCGGTGAAAAGCTCGCTGTTCCAACCGAGAAGCAGAAGGATTATCAGGGCAGGTGGCAGCGCATACTTCAGATATTTCAGATTTTTGCGCAGGTCAATCGCCTTGTGGAAGGCGAACGGCTTCATCTGTGCGATGCGCCTTTCGATTGCGGCGTCCAGCAGGCTGTATTCTTCTGGGCTCTGTTCGGCGAGCTCGTGCAGCTGCAGGGTGTTTAGCAGCTTGTCGTCGATTTCGGGAAAATGCTTCCCGATAAGCCGTGCCGCATCCTCATAGCTGAGCCTCTTCAGCCATCCTGCCTTGCGGAACAGCGGCAGCAGTATCATGCCTGTGAGCACGCCGGCGTTCAGCAGCAGGAATCCGTAGAATATGCAGGTGCGGACAATTGTGTTGCTGTATGCGTAGTATTCGAAAAGGGAGACAATCAGGATGAGCGCAAGTAGTATGGCGGCAAACAGGATGCATCCGCGTACTGCAATGTTGTTGTAGTACTTGCGGACAAACAGCTCCAGCTTTCCAATCAGTTCGTTTCCGTTATCCTTCATGTCTCTTCGGTTTGATGCGTGCTTAAAACGCCTCCTGATTTATTTTATTGTGTATATTGCTATGGAAAAATTGCGTTCCGGCAAATAAACAAATCCGTGTTGAAAAAAGTTGTCTGCAAAATGTCGGAGTTTCGGTCATGAGGGCTATTTTTGCGGATGTGAACAAATAATTGTAATGTAAAATCTACAAAATATGCAGAATAGCACGAAAAAATTATGTAAAATCTTGTGCATCTGTTTTCTGATGCTCTTATTGGGCGGCGTTTCCGCGCAGAAGACCCAGACATTCCAGATGCCGGACGCCCAGTTGAAAACTGCCAAAGAATTGTTTGACATGCAACAATATGGGGCGGCCAAGGATCTGTTCATGAAAATCATGTCCGATGAAGCCGGCTTTTGCGAGGCGCAACGGGAGGAGGCCCTTTTCTATGCTGCGGTCTGCGCCTGCCGCCTGTACCACAAGGATGCCGGCCTGCTCTGCCGCACCTTCACGGAGAGTTACCCCGAAAGCATCCATTCCAGCCAGCTCCATTGGAATCTGGCCAACTACCGCTTCAACAGCAGCGCATATCATCTGGCGCTGCTCTCCTATGAAAAGGTGGACGAGGGTTCGCTTGATCCCGCAAGCCGTCTGGAATATCTCTTCAAAAAAGGCTATTGCCTCTTTTACGAAAACAATAACGAGGAGGCGAAACCGCTTTTCGCGGGGGTGAAGGACAGCGACAGCCCGTATGCGAACAAGGCCCTGTTCTATTATTCCCATATCCTTTACATGGACCGCAGCTACCGTGCCGCGCTCGACGGTTTTGAAAGGTTGAACGGTGTTGATGGATACAGCAGCATCGTGCCCTTCTACATCGCGCAGATCCGTTATGCGATGGGCGAATATGAGAAGGTCGTGGCCGAGGCGGACAACCTGCTTGAAAAGAGTACGGAAAAGCGTGAGCCGGAAATCAACCGCATTGTTGCGCAGTCCTATTATTCGATGGGAAAGTATAAGGAGGCCATCCCCTACATGAAAAAATATTTCTCGAAGGTCGAGATGGCCACATGCGAGGACTATTATTCCTTGGGATACTGTTATTATCATGAGAAACAGTATGAGGAGGCCATCAAATACCTTACGCGTGCCATCTGCCGGAACCAGGATTCGTTGAACCAGCAGGTCTATTTCGTCATTGGTGACTGCTACCTGCAGACAGGCCGCAAGGAGTTTGCCGCCAACACCTTCTATGCCGCATACGAATTGAAGAGCGATCCCTACCTGACGGAAGACGCCCTCTTCACCTATGCCAAGCTCCAATACGAACTCTCCGCAAACCCCTTCTCCAATGCCATTTCCGCCCTGGAAAAATACATGAACGAATATCCCAACGCCTCCCGTAGGATTGAGGCCGAGCAGTATCTTTCCGACATTTACCTGACCACAAAGAACTATCATGCCGCCATCAATTCGCTCGAAAAGCTCGAACACCGCTCTGCACGGCTGAACGAGGCCTACCAGCGCGTGCTCTGTTTCAAGGGGATGGAGCTCTATAACTCCGGCAAATATGAGGAGGCCCGGAAATATCTTTCGCGTTCAATGTCGAACAACTATCTTTCCGAAATCTATTCGCAAAGCCTCTTCTGGATGGCGGAGTCATTCTATCAGGAGCAGAACTACGCCTCGTCCGTGGAGGGCTACAACCGCTTTTTCGCCTCGGAGGGGGCGGCGCGGACACAGGAGTACGGACAGGCCTTCTACAACGCCGGTTACGCCCATTTCAAGGAGCGCCAGTATTCACACGCCCTGACCAAGTTCCAGCAGTTTGAAAGCCGCAAGGGCTATGCCGGAAACCAGCGGATGGAGGCCGATCTTTACAACCGGATGGGCGACTGCTGCTTCATGCTTTCCGAACTGGACAAGGCGCAGCGTTATTACTCCAAGACCATCGCCTTGGGCGGCTATGACGCCGACTATGCGCTGTATCAGAAGGCGGCCTCAATGGGTGGCCTTTACCGTTATGACGAGAAAATCGCCCTGCTGTCGCAGCTGCAGGAGCAATATCCGTCATCCACCTACACCTCGGATGCGCTGCTGGAGGTCGCCGACACCTATCTCTCCAAAGGGACAACGGACAAGGCGGCCGAAATGTACACCGACTACATCCGGAAATATCCGAAAAACCAGCGCACCAAGGAGGTCATGCTCAAACTTGGGCTTGTATACTTCAATGCGGAGGATGACGAGAACGCACTGCGCATCTTCAAGCAGATTGTGCAGGACTACCCGAAGACAAAGGAATCCGCCACCGCGCTGAAGAATATCGAGAACATCTATTCCATCTCCGGCAATGTGGAGGAATTCTTCGCCTATGTGCGGAATGTCTCCTTCGCCAACATCACACCGGAGGCGCAGGATTCCATAACCTACAACTCGGCTGCGGACAAATATTACAACAAGCAGTTCCCCGAGGCGGAAAAAGGATTTGACGCCTACATCGAAAAATTTCCTGAAGGTGTCTTCGCCACGCACGCCCATTTCTACCGTGCCGAATGTCGGATGCGCCGCTCCCATGTTAACGAGGCGCTTTCCGATTACGAATATGTCATGGAGCATCCGTTGGCACAGTTTGAGGTCACTGCGCTGCTCAATGCCGCCGACATCCATTTCAAGAACAGGAACTACAGGTCGGCCATCAGCTGCTACCAGCGCCTGCAGCAGATGGATCTGCTGCCCTCCAACAGGGAGACGGCCGCCCTTGGGCTTATGCGTTCCTATTTCGCCGACTCAAATTTCAACAGCGCCACAATCATGGCGAAAACACTGCTGGGTCTTGACAAGGTGTCAAACGAGATGCGGGAGGAGGCGCATGCCGTCATTGCACGTTCCGCGGTCTCGCTGAAGGATTGGAATGTGGCCTCGCAGGAGTTCGGCTGGCTCAGCAAAAACTCCAAGTCGGAGTACGCTTCGGAGGCGCTTTACATGCTGGCCGCCATCGAGTACATGCAGGGGAATCTGGAGACTGCCGAGAAAAAGGTCTTCGAGGTTCTGGTGAACATTGCGTATGAATACTGGTCGGTGAAGAGCTACATACTGCTTGGCGACATATATGCGGAGAAGGGCAACACCTTCCAGGCCAAGCACACCTACCTGAGCATTATCGACAACTATGACGGTGAGGAGCTGCGCACATTGGCGCTGAACAAATACAACTCACTGCTGGCCAAGGAGGAGGCCGATGCCAAACAGCAGCAGCAGCGGCAGGAGGAACTTGACCGTCAAAACGAAAATTTGGAATTAGGCAATTAAAAACATGAAAAGATTTTCCGATATGAAAAGGACCATTTTTGCACTTGCGCTCCTTGGCGGCCTCTCGGTGACAGGCCTGCAGGGGCAGACCCAATATGATGTGCTGGTGAAGTCGGCTTTCAGTCCGGTTATCCAGGACGCCCAGAAAAAAATCAGTTTTCCGGCCAAGATTGTGGATACGGCTGTGACGCGTCCGCAGATGGAATATCCGCTGCAGGTGCGGCCTCTGCCGACCCATTTCACGCCGGAGCCCATCAAGGCGCCCCGTGTGGGCAAGGATGCCGTCGCGCGGTTGTACCAGCATTATATAAAGGCGGGGGCGGGGTACCTGCAGCCGTTGTTGGAATACAACTTCAACACGCTGCGTTCCACGCGAGGCTCATTCGGGATTAACCTGTACAGCCATGCCTCGTGGAATCCGGTTAAGGGATGTGCCACTTCATCCTACGGCGAAAACAACATAGGCCTTTATGGCCAGCAGTTCCGCGAAAAGTTCCATTTCATGGAGGAGGCCGGCTATGCGTTCGACCATTACCACTGCTACGGCTATCCCGCCGATTCCCTGAAGGAGATGTTCGGCTGGTCGCAGAAGGCGGAGGATATCGCCCGCCATTACCATCGCGCCCATGCCGCGTTTGAGGCCTTCACCCCATCGACAAAAAACAGCCTTCGCCTGAACCGGCACTATATGTTGGATTATGCGATGCTGTATGACAACTTCCATTCCTTCGAGCATAACGCGCTTGCCGGCCTGACGCTTGACAAGCGGCTGATGGTCTCACGTCTGGACATGTTCCGGCTTGCCGGTGATTTCTCCGTGCAATATGCCCATAACTATTGGGACACCACCGGCAGCCATTCCGACACCTGGATTTTCCGCGTGGCGCCGAAAGTGCGCATGGAGGAGGAGCTGTGGCGGCTGACCCTTGGCGTTGCGGCCGGTGTCGCTTTGGAGAACGGCGAGGCGACCGTCGCCTTTTTCCCGGATGTGCAGGCCCATCTCGACATTGTGCCTGAAATCCTCTCCGTGTATGCCGGAGCCGATGGTGGCATGTACAGGGACGCTTTCGGAAATATTTCCATAGAAAACCCATTTCTTGCACCTTCGCTCGATTTGGGGATTGACCGCCAGTACCGCCTGTTCCTCGGCACACGCACTAATCTCTCCAACAGTTTGATTTTTGGGGCAAGGATAGGCATGGAGATGCACTCGGGAATGCCGTTCTATCTGCCCGACACCGCCAATGTCGTGCTGGTCGACACCACGCGTATCCGTCTGCTCAACACCTTCGGCATAGACCATGCGAAGGCTTCGCTGACCAATGTGCATCTGGATGCGGCATACCATTACAAGGAGGCGTTGCGGATTGCCGCCGATCTGGACTATTTCTCATATTCCACGGACGATACGGTTGTGCTTTTCTACAAGCCGCAGTATGTTATTTCCTTGTCAGCCGACTATCTTTGGAAAAACAAGATCCGTTTCGGCATGGACTGGGTGTGGAAGGGCGGACTGTTCGCACCTGAATATGCCGCGGACGGGAGCCGGAGCAAGGTCTCCCTGCCCGATTGGTTCGACTGGAGCCTGAGCACAGAATATATCTGGAACCGCCGCCTGCGTCTCTTTGCTGAACTTAACAACCTGCTCGGAAGACGCAACCAGCGTTATGCACAATACTATACCGAACGGTTCAACTGCCTGTTGGGCGTGAAATATGTTTTCGGCGGAGAATAGGATGCATCTAAAGGAGATACAGCTTATAAACTTTAAGAATTACGAGGAGGGCCTCTTCTCCTTCTCACCGGGATTGAACGCCATCAGCGGCAGGAACGGGGTGGGGAAGACCAACCTGCTGGATGCGGTGCATTACCTCTCAATGTGCAAAAGCTATTACACCGCCACCGACCAGCAGAACATCCGTCATGATGCCGATTTTTTCGCCCTGCACGGGCTCTTTGATGAGGATGGGACGGAGGCTAAGGTCTCCTGTATCCAGAAGGCGAACAGCCGGAAGGTTTTCAAAATCCATCAGAAGGAATATGAGCGGATGGCTGACCACATAGGCCGCTTCCCTTCGGTGATGATTTCCCCTTATGACCAGGACTACATACAGGGTGGCAGCGAGTTGCGCCGCCGTTATTTCGACAGTGTGGTCTCGCAGCTGGACCATGCCTATCTGGACGGGCTGATGCAGTATAACCGACTGCTGATGCAGCGTAATGCCCTGCTCAAGCAGGCTTATGACCGCTCGTCGCTTAATCCTGCCGATTTCGAGATTTGGGACGAGCGGCTCTCACAGTTTGGCGGGCGGCTTCATGATGCCCGTGCGGCGTTTCTGGAGCAGTTCCTGCCGGTTTTCCTGCGCTACTTCCGGCAGATTGCCGATGAGGGGGAGACGGCGGACATACGCTATGAGAGCAGCCTGAACGGACAGCCTATGGCAGACGGGTTGAGGGAGTCGCTGCAGCGGGACTATTATTCCGGCCATACCACATGCGGCATACACAAGGATGATTTCCTCTTCCTTTGCAACGGCTATCCGGTCAAGAGATATTGCTCGCAGGGGCAGCGCAAAACATTCCTGATAGCATTGAAGCTGGCGCAGTTCGAATATATCCGGCAGGTGAAGAAGGTTAAGCCTCTGCTGTTGCTGGACGACGTCTTTGACCGGCTTGACCACCGTCGCGTCCGGTGTCTGACACAACTGGTTGCCGACGAACAGTTCGGGCAGGTCTTCCTGACGGATACGGACGCCCAACGGCTGGAATCGGTCTGCACGGCCACCGGGATTCCCTTCCAACAGATAGCGCTATAAGTTGCCGATAAATGAAATGCTCCGCCTTCTCAAGAATGGAGATGAAGGCTGAAGAACTTTTCTTCCGTTGATACAAAATAATTGCATCAAAGGCTCGTTATATTTAAGTAACAAAGTTCTGTTTTTGGAACATAAAAAAATGAAATGACATGGAAAAACCTGATATGATTACAGAAAATATCAACATCGTCGCAAGTTGCAACGACTTTGTGCCTGTGGCGGACATTGAAAAGATGATTCTTACCATACGTGGCGTTCAGGTGATGATAGATCGCAATTTGGCAATGCTGTATGGCGTGGAGACAAAAGTTCTGAACCAGGCCGTAAAACGGAACATTGAACGGTTTCCAACAGATTTTATGTTCCAACTAACACAAGATGAAGCAGCATGTTCAAGGTCACAATTTGTGACCTTGAACAATAGCAGAGGTCATAACATTAAGTATCTGCCATATGTCTTCACAGAAAACGGCATTGCAATGCTAAGTGGCGTGCTTCGTTCGCCGACCGCCGTTGAGGTGAATATCCGTATCATGAGGGCATTCACGGCCATGCGCAGATTTATGATGACCAATGCAATGGTTTTTCAAAGACTGGAGTCGTTGGAGCATCACCAGCTGCTTACGGACCAAAGGCTTGATGAGGTGTTTAAACGTATTGATGCTGATTTGCAACCATCACAAGGCATCTTCTTCGACGGCCAAATCTTTGACGCATACTCGTTTGTGAGCGACCTTGTACGCTCCGCGAAAGAACGCATCGTGCTGTTCGACAACTATGTGGATGACACTGTGTTGACCATGCTGGACAAGCGCGGGGAGAATGTTTCCGCAACCATCTACACCAAAGCCGTTTCCGCACAATTGGAATTGGACCTCGCCAAACACAACGCGCAATACCGCCCCATTGAAGTGAAAGCCTTCGACAAAGTCCACGACCGCTTCCTCTGCATCGACAGCACAGTCTATCACATCGGCGCCTCGCTGAAAGACCTCGGTAAGAAGTGGTTCGCCTTCTCACGGATGGAGATGAAGGCGGAGGAGGTGATGGAAATGACCAAATCCAAATGAGGCATGGAAAAACCAATCCGGAAATCAGAGAGTAAAGAAACTAACGATATACCTGTTGACTATCAATGTAGCTTTGACAACAATGTCAGCACTGTCGGTGTGAACCAGACTTTTATAGACTTCAATTTTGTTTTTCAGCAATGCCAAATGTGTCTTCAAGATAGTCACCCAGTAATATATTGTCGTTTGAAATCACGTCAATGATGTTTCCGATA
>CACYHG010000056.1 GCA_902774175.1 uncultured Bacteroidota bacterium | reverse complement strand
TCGAAGTTGTATGCGTGAATATAATGTGGTTTACTCGGCACGTGTCCGCAGGGAGATTGACGAGTTGACCAGATGGGTGTCACAGCTGCATACTGAAAGTTTTGCCAGACGATATATCAACAGCATCCTTGATGAGATAGAGAAGCTTTCCTATCTTGCCGGAGTGCTGCCGCCAAGCCGAAATATGATGCCGCTGCACTATCATCCGAAGGCCAAAACCATGCCTGTGTGCAAGCGCAAACTGACTGTGATTTTCCACATTGATGGTGATTACGTCATTGTGGATAAAATCCTGCCGTCAGCGATGGTCACGTACTGAAGTTGTCACTTCTTTGCGGTGAACCGGACGGTTTGCGGTCAGGTCTATCTTCTATAATATATACTGGTGCGGCTGCAAATCGCAATATTCATCCACTTTGCATGGCAGTTTCCATATTTGGTGAAGATTTTCTCGGTGCTGCCGTACTGGCGGATATAATCCCCGTTGAGCCATGTGGCGAAGCAGGTGATGGAGGCGGCCCCATTGTTCCGGTAGTTCAAAATGTCGCGCCGGCATTCATCCGGATTGAATGGCAGCGGTACCAGCGCATGCCGTTTCCAGCGGGCGTACATCGATTCGTCCAGCCAGTATTCCAGAATGTGCTGCGAGTATGGCGGAAAGGCCATCAGGTTCTCCTGCAGGTGCCGTGCGGAGGTGCTGTCCAAAGGATAGGCGTAGTCGCGGAGGATGGGGGCGAATTCAAGGAATATCCCTTCCGTTGCCTGCACATTTACAGGTGCGGGCTGCGTCTGATGGTAGGCGAGGTGGGCGAGTGTTGCCTTCCGGTCGTATTCACGTAGCATGGCAAGCAGCCGCTTTTCGTACATCAGCGACTGCTCCGAAGGGGAGTACTGCCGGCATTTTTCACAGTGGCAGAATTTCCCCTGCTTGTCGTCCGGCCAGAAAAAGTATCGGTGTGTGGTGGGCTTCATCCAGCGCAGCATGGCTTCCAGTTGCGGCCGCATTGCCTCAACCGCCTCCGCATTTGAAAAGCAGAAGTTGTAGTCCGCTATCCGCTGACCGTTGCTGTCCATGCGGAAATACTCCGGATGCGTGGCAAAGAGTTCGCGTGGCAGCAGGTGCTGCAGCGCGTGCAGTTCGTACTCGACCTTAACGCCGTTCCTTCGGCAGAGCCGCAGAAATTTCTTGCCGATGCGGCTTTTGACAAATGCCTCAAGCGTGTCCAGCGGGTCGTTGGAGGTGGCGGCATGCAGCCCTATCAGGTTGATTTTGCTCTGCCGTATGCGTTTTTTCCATTCCTTCAGGCCGACCGATGTGATATCGTTCGGATAAACCACCACACCGCGGTATTCCGGCCTTTCGTTCATGGTGCAGCGGAACAGCACGCCCGGTTTGTGGAAGTCCGGCTCCTTGTCGGATGTTTGGATAAATGAATACCAGTGCACACTTCCGTCCTTTTTGAAGTCATCCTGGAAGATGCCCATCCAAAAACCGTTCTGAAGGTCGCAGCCGAGTGTCTGTTTCAATTCACTGCACGTTATGCTGCCTTTAATCCGGTAGCCCCATGGGGTTATCTGCGCATGAACAACCAATGTTTTGAAATTCCAGCTGTAGTCAAATTGGCGGTAATAGTTCGCCTTGTAGTCCAGCACCCGTCCCTTCGGGTCTATTTCAGCGCAGTAGTATTCCCGCATGTTGCGCTTGGGTGAGAAAAATATCTCCACTCGGTCCTCAGGCTCCACATCCGCCTCCGTGGCAAATGGTTCGGTAAGGGTGAGGGTGGAGTCGGCCACTTCGAACCAAAAGTGAAAAATTCCGCCGATACGGTGGCAGCCGAAACGGTTGTTGTTGTCCAAACCGTCCCAGGGAGCATGGAAGTGCAGCACCTCAAGGCCGCTGCCTACATCTATGGATTTCTGTGCCTGCAATGTGAAGCTGAAGGCGCATGTCAGCACTAACAAAAAACATTTTTTCATATACCTTTTTTGTTGTATTCGTCAAGTTTCCGCAATACCATTTCCACCTTGCGCTCCATTTCCAGGCATCCGTCAATGCGGATGAGGTTGAAGCCGTTTTTCTCCATGTGCCGGAACCATGTCTCCTGACGCTTGGCGAACTGGTGGATGGCGGTGTTCAGTTTTCCGACCATCTCCTCATACGCTATCTCTCCGCAAAGGTATAGCGTAATCCATTTATATTCCAATCCGTAGTAAGTGAGCTGTTCCGGTTTCAGCCCTTTGTCCAACAGCTGCTGCACCTCTTCAACCATGCCCGCCTCCAACCGCTGGTGCAGCCGATGTGTAATCCGTTCCCGCAGCAGCGGACGCGGATAGTCCATGTAAAACAGCAGATGTTCCGGCCTTTCTTCCGCCTGTTTCAGTCCGTGTTCGTGGTAGTAGGCCTGTATCTCCAACGCCCGCAGCAGCCGCTCCCGCGTTTCGGTGTCGGTGTGGTTGTGCAGCCGGATGTATTGCTGAAGCATCTCCGTCAGCTCTTCCATACTTTTGCCTGATAGCTGTTCCCGTAGCGTTTCGTTGCGCGGAACCTCATGCAGCGTGTAGTTTTTCAGTACCGCTTCGATGTACATGCCGCTGCCGCCACAAAGTACCGCCGGAGTTCCGGCCTCCTGCAGCATCTTGTATGTCTTGTCGAAATCACGGCGGTATTCAAACACATTGTATTCTTCTCCAGCATCCAGTATGTCTATAAGGTAGTGGGGGACAGGCTCGCCATCCACGGTGTATTCCTCCAGATCCTTTCCTGTGCCGATGTCCATGCCCCGGTACACCTGCCGCGAATCCGCGCTGATAACCGCCCCGTGGATTCGGTGCGCAACCTCCGCCGCCAGGCGTGTCTTTCCTGTGGCGGTCGGTCCTGCGATGCAGATAAGGGGCCTATTGTCCATTTCTCTTACGGTATTCCTTCAGACGTCCGATAATCATGTTTGCAATTTCATTATCGTCGGCTTTGACAAGAGTGTAGTATGAAAAGGAGCAGTAGCACATGAAATCCTCCAGGTCAGCGCCCTCAAGTCCGCTCAACCTTGAGACAATTTCAGGATTGTATTTCGCGCTCAACCTGTTCACTTCATCTTCATGCTGTACCAGATACTGGTACATGCGGTCAAGTTTTGCTTTACGGCTGAATGTGTTGTATAGGTATGAAATTGGATGCCCGCTGTACAGGTGCGGGGCTGGATTTGCCGTGGCATCAGCCTTTTCAGTTTCGTTCAGTGTAATTGCGTTCTCCATTGAATTCGCTGTTTTGGCCACATCCTCAAGGAATATCGGGTAGGGTTTGAACGCATATACTGTTGTGCCTTTCAGCAGAATGCTTTGCATTGTCATTTGGATGTGGTGCCGTCCTTTCCCTGTTTTGAACGTGTCGTTCATTATAATGTGGCACACGGCGTATCCGACATGGGTTATGACGAGTGTGTCGTTGTCTTTTATGAGCATTGCGAAATTGCCCTTTTCATTGGAAAAGGTGGCCACGCCCGTGCTTATGTTGTGGATGCAGGCGTTTTCCATCGTTGTTCCCTGCTGGCTGTCGGTGATATTACCCTTGAACACCCAGCTGTTTTGGGCTGGGAGAAGTATCACGTGGAGCAGGAGCCATACTATGATGATGATTTTTCGCATACCATTCTAACGCCTATACATTATAATTATTGTATTGCGTAAAAAAAAAGGGATTCCTTTTTTTCAGGAACCCCTTTTGTGTCTTATTGTCTTAAGATTACTTGGTGGCGGCAGCCTCTTTCAGGACGACAATCTTCTTCAGGATCGCCATCTCCTTGGTCTGTACGCGCACGAAGTACTCTCCGCTTGCGAAGTCGCCGATCGGCAGCTTGATCTCTTCATGAGTCAGTTTGATGTCAAATTCTTCCTGATGTAGGATTCTGCCGGTAGCATCGGTGATTCGGACGATGTTCTTACCCACCATGTCGTTGAATTCAATGGTAACCTCACCCTTTGTGATGACCGGGTTCGGGTAGACCCTGATGGTGCATTTGATGTAGGTCTTGATATGTTTGGTTGTGGTTGCGGAACGGCCGCACTCGTTGTAGGCATACACGGTGATGTCACCTTCGTTCAGTCCCATGTTGTCAGGGATAGTCACCCAGATGGAGTCGCCTTCACGGTTCGTTTTCTTGATGGTGCAGCCATCAGGCACGCTCCATTCATATTGGGTGATGGGATAGAAGCTGTCAACCTGGTTGATGTAATACACATAGTCACCCTCCTTACCAATCTTGTCAGGTCCAAAGATTTCTGCGGGAGCCTGAGGAATCAGACGTTTGTGGATGTGCAGAGCAATGATGCTGTCGCAACCGTGGATGGTCTTCAGATTAACGGTGTAGTATCCGTCTGTGGGGAAGCTCTGTCCGGCGAAGCTGTATGGGAATGCATTTTCGCAGACTGTCACTTCAACAGCCTCTTTGGCGGTGTTGTGAATGGTCAGGTGCACACGGATGATGCTGTCGCATGCGTTAACTGTCTTGTAGGACAGGGTGTGCAGTCCGTTCTCGTTCATTGTGTCGCCTTGGAAGACGAACGGGAGCATGTCGCTGCAGATTGTGATGTTGGTGTCAATCACATAGGATTGGTTGACTGTCAGGTTCAGCACGATGATGCTGTCGCATCCCTTTCCTGTCGGGTAGTTGAACTTGTACTCGCCACCATTCAAAATGTCCTTGCCTGCGAAGCGGTAGGGAAGATCCTTGTCGCAGATGTCATCTTTAATGTCCACCTGTTTTGCCTGGGCAACGGTCAGACGCAGATAGATGAGGCTGTCGCATCCGTTCTTCGTGGTGAAGCGGGCGGTGTCAAGGCCGGGGGAGGTGTGGACATGGATGCCGTTCTCCGTGGGGAAGTAGTAGGGCAGTGTGTTGGAGCAGACCTCCTTGTTCCAGTATTCTTCATAGGTCTTGCCTTCACTGATCTTTACGGTGACAACACTGTCGCATCCGTTCTTTGCCTTGAAGGTGACATTGTCAATCTCAGCCTTGTAGAACACCTTGTTCCCGTATTTGTAGCCTTTCTTCAGATCGTCCGGGCAGACCACCTGGTAGTCGGATGATGAGAAGGAGGGGGTTACGGTGAAACTGATGGTGAAGATACTGTCACATCCGTAGCGGGAGAAATACCGGACGGTGTCATTCTTGGTGCTGAAAAGGTACTTCTGACCCTCTGCCCAGAGGTAGGGAAGGGCGTTTTCGCAAACGCTGATGGAGCGCGATGAATTGTACACCGGATTCACCGTCACATAAGTGTAGACGATACTGTCGCACTGGCAGGCGTATGTCTTGTATTTGACGGTGCTGGTCAGCCTTGTGCCTGTCCAGTTGTAGGTGATGCCGTCCACCTTGTCTCCGTAGCAGTAGTTTTTGCGGATGGTGTCCTTGTAGGTGGTGTAGCTGTCCACCAGCACGGTTACAACGGTGTCACAGGCGCCGCCCTTTGCGCGGACAGTGTCCACGTATGCGCCGGGCTTGTAGTAGGTTTTTCCGTTGTATTTGACGCCTTGGGTGGGGAGCACATCCTCACATGCACCAATCCTGACGGATTTTTTGGGGTTGTTCACCACGTTCAAATAAAAGAAGTATCCGGAATCCTGGTTATTGGATCCTTTTAACCTCACTTCGTAGCGGTCCGCCACGAAATAGTTCCTGCCGTCATAGACGTATGGCAGTTTTGCCTTACATACGGTGACACTTCCCAAATCTTTCATTTGGGCCTGCACAGAGGCCTGGGGGCAGAAAAATGCTGCAAACAGGGTGATTCCCAACAGATGATGTAAAAACTTTTTCATATGTACTTTACTTTAATTCTTAATTAATTACGTCAGTTTGCAGGGCCTTTTGAACTCTGCATACCTTACACTTAAAATGCGCTGCAAAGATACAAAATCCCAATATATGAAATGTTGTTTTTTCTTTTTTTTTTTAATTTTATTTTTATGTCATTAAATTAGTGGATTATGCGTCAATTTGGGCGTACTTCGCGTTTCGCTCGATGAATTCCCTGCGCGGTCCCACGTCATCACCCATCAGCATTGAGAAGGTGTGGTCCGCCTCCGCGGCATTGTCAAGGGTCACCTGCCGGAGCATGCGGTTCTTCGGATCCATGGTGGTCTCCCACAGCTGGTCGTCGTTCATCTCACCAAGACCTTTGTACCGTTGTACGTTGACATTCTTGTCTTTACCCATCTCCTGATATTTTGCAAGGATGCTTACGCGCTCCTCCTCCGTCCAGCAATAGTGGTGTTCGTTCCCTTTTTTTATAAGGTATAGGGGCGGAGTGGCGATGTAGACATGCCCGTTCTCGATCAGCTCGCGCATGTACCGGAAGAAGAATGTGAGCAGCAGTGTCGCGATGTGGGAGCCGTCCACATCGGCATCGGTCATTATTATAACCTTGTGGTAGCGGAGTTTGGAGAGGTTCAGAGCCTTGCTGTCCTCCTCCGTGCCGATTGTGACGCCAAGGGCGGTGTAGATGTTTTTGATCTCCTCGCTTTCAAATGCGCGGTGCTGCAGCGCCTTCTCCACATTCAGGATTTTTCCCCGCAGCGGAAGGATGGCTTGTGTGCGGTTGTCACGTCCCTGTTTGGCGGTGCCGCCTGCGGAGTCTCCCTCAACCAGGAACAGTTCGCAGCGTTCTGGATCCTTGTCGGAGCAGTCGGCAAGTTTGCCTGGCAGGCCTGAACCTCCCAACACGCTTTTGCGCTGAACCAGTTCGCGTGCCTTGCGTGCGGCGTGTCTGGCCTGTGCCGCCAGCGCCACCTTGTCCACAATGTTTTTTGCCTCCTTCGGATGCTCCTCAAGATAGTTCGTCAGGCTTTCGGCCACCATCTGGCTTACGATGCCCTCAACCTCGCTGTTGCCAAGCTTGGTCTTTGTCTGTCCCTCAAACTGCGGTTCGGCCACCTTTACGGAGATGACGGCTGTCAGACCTTCGCGGAAGTCATCGCCGTTGATCTCGATTTTCTGCTTGTCCAGTTTTTCCAGCAGCTTGTTGTCCTCCGCATATTTCTTAAGGGTGCGGGTCAGTCCGCGGCGGAATCCGGAAAGGTGTGTGCCGCCCTCATGGGTGTTGATGTTGTTCACATAGGAGTGCAGGTTCTCCGAATAGGAGTCGTTGTACTGCATTGCAATCTCAATCGGCACGCCTGACTTTTCGCCTTCAATGTAGATGGGTTCGCCTGTCAGACGGTTACGGTTGTCGTCAAGATAGTTGATGAAATCTATCAGCCCCTTTTCGGAATGGAATGTTTCGGTGGTGAAGGCACCGTTCTCGTCCTGGTTGCGCTCGTCGGTGATGGTGAGTGTGATGCCTTTGTTCAGGAATGCCAGTTCGCGCATCCGTGCGGCAAGGGTGGCGTAATCATATTTTGTGACGGTGAAGATGCTGTCGTCTGGTTTGAACCGGATGTATGTGCCGTGCTTGTCAGAGGTGCCGATGGCCTGAACTGGTGCCAGCGGCTTTCCATAGGCATATTCCTGATGGAAGGTCTTGCCGTCGCGGTAGACCTCAACGGTCAGGCTTTTCGAAAGGGCGTTGACGCAGGATACGCCGACGCCGTGCAGACCGCCGGAGACCTTGTAGGAGCCTTTGTCGAACTTGCCGCCGGCGTGCAGGACGGTCAGCACGACCTCCAGAGCGGAGCGTTTCTCCTTTTCGTGCATGTCGGTCGGGATGCCGCGCCCGTTGTCCAGAACGGAGACGGAGTTGTCCTCGTGGATTGTCACGTCAATGTGGTTGCAGAATCCGGCAAGCGCCTCGTCAATGGAATTGTCCACCACCTCATAGACAAGATGGTGAAGACCGCGCTCGCTGATGTCGCCGATATACATGGCCGGACGTTTGCGAACCGCCTCAAGTCCCTCCAGCACCTGGATGTTGTCCGCAGTATAGGCGGCATTTGTCCCGTTTATATTTTCCAAATCGCTCATATTAAATATGATATATTTATCAAACAGAATCTGCAAAGATAGTAAAAAATGTAATATAAAATAATGTCATCCCATTTTTTTTGTACAAAACACACTAAATCGAAAGAAATAAAGTTAGGTATGTCAAAATATCATTGTTTATATGGATATGACAGTTTGTTCGGAGCCGGTCGGACGCCTTGCAGCGTCGCTTGCCGGGAAGAGAATTCTGATTTTGGGGTATGGGCGCGAGGGCGCATCGAGCCTGCGTTTCCTTCGCGGCTGCCTGCCCGATGCCGACATCTCTGTGGCGGATGCCAATCCGGATTTGGCCGGAACGCTTTCGTCACTACTGCCGCCGGAAAAATGCCTGCTTGGGCCTGACTACATGCAGGCTGTCCCGCAATTCGACGTGGTGCTGCAGTCCCCCGGGATCTGCCTGAAGGATGTGATGCATCTGTTTGAAAAGGTTTGGCTCACTTCCCAAACCGACTTGTTCCTAAGCATGTTCCGCAAACAGTGCATCGGCGTGACCGGAACAAAAGGGAAAAGCACCACAGCCTCGCTAATACATCATCTTTTGCGGGAGACCGGCCATGAGAGCCTGTTCGGCGGCAATATCGGGCTGCCGCTCTTCGATCTTGTCCCTCAGGTGACACCGTCTGCAACGGTGGTTCTGGAACTCTCCTGCCACCAGCTGGAATTCGTGCGCTGCAGTCCGCACATAGCGGTTCTGCTGAACCTCTTTGAGGAGCATCTCGACCACTATCGCGACTTCATGGCCTATCAGCGGGCAAAATACAACATCGCCTGTTTCCAGGATGAGGACGATATTTTCATTGCCCCGTCATCGGATGACCGGGTGGCCGCGTTGAGGCAACTCCTGCCGCCCAAAAGTGCGGTGCGGTTGTTCGGGGAGGGCGAACTTACGTTGTCACAGGATGATTTTCCGCTGAAAGGGGAGCACAACCGCCGTAATGCCGAGGCGGCGATGCTGGCAGTGCAGGCTGCATTCCCCACTGTCTCCCTGGATTCCCTGCATTCCGCGCTGGGCAGTTTCCGGAGCCTGCCGCACAGGTTGGAGCCGGTGGGCTGTGTCGGTGGCATCGATTTCTATAATGACAGCATTTCCACAATCCCGCAGGCCGCAGTGGCCGCCGTGGAGGCTCTCGGACGTGTGGACACGCTGCTGCTCGGCGGGATGGACCGCGGCATTGACTATACGCCGCTGATTCCGTTGTTCAGGGATTCGCAGGTGCGCAATTTCCTCTTTACAGGTCAGGCGGGCAGGCGGATGATGTCTTTGGCCGGGCCGGTGCCGGGGAAAACTTTTCTTTTTTATGAAAAGTTTGCGGATATGGTCGAGGCCGCATTCCGGATGACCGCTCCCGGCAGGATATGCCTGCTCTCTCCGGCCGCTCCGAGCTATGACGCCTTCAAGAATTTTGAGGAACGGGGAAACATATTCAAAAAAATGGTACTTTTGCATTCTGATAATAAAACGAAAGACAATGCGTAAACTATCTTTGATTGTATGCCTTACCATTCTGACTGCCACACTTGCGGCACAGGATGGGATTTTTAATCTGGAGGATCTGTTCACCAACGGGAACCTCTATCCCCAGCGTATGAACCAATGGCAGTGGCTGCCGCAGAGCAGCGATTTCATTTTTGTGCGGGACAATGCCGTAATGAGGCGTCCTGCCAGTTCGGCAAAGGCGGAGCGGTACTTTACGCTGGAGGATGTGAATGCCGCCATGAAGGCTGCCGGCAAGGATGCTTTCCGCCGTTTCCCCAGCATGGCTCACTGGGTCTCCCCGACGCAGGTGTATATCCGTGTGAGGGAGGGTTATGCCCTTTATGACGTTTCTGAAAAACGTATCGTCCATACGCTGAAGACCACGGTTTCGGACGCCAGCAACATTCTGGTGGATTGGGATCATGCACGCTTCTCCTACACAATCGGCGACAATCTGTTCGTCTGCAAGGCCGACGGCCAGCCTGTAAGGGTGGATAAGGACGGCGCGAAGGATGTCCGCTACGGGCATGTGCCGCACCGTAACGAGTTCGGGATAGAGCAGGGCGCATTCTGGTCCCCTAAGGGGAACTTCCTCGCATTCTACCGCATGGACGAAAGCATGGTGACCGATTATCCGCTTGTGGACGCGCAAGGGCGTATCGCCACCCTGAAGAATGTCAAGTATCCGATGGCAGGCATGACCTCCCACGAAGTGACAGTCGGAGTGTATAATATGGCTACCGGAAAGACAGTTTATCTGCAGACTGGGGAGCCTCGTGACCATTTCCTCTGCAGCGTCACATGGACACCTGACGAGCGTTATCTGCTTGTTGCGGTGTTGAACCGTGAGCAGAACCATCTTGAACTTAACAGGTACGATGCCGAAACCGGAGCCTTGGTCGGAAAGCTGTTCGAAGAGTCCAACAGCCGCTACGTCGAGCCATCAGACCCGTTGTATTTCCTTCCAAACCAGCCGGACCAGTTCGTCTACGTATCCCGTCGCGACGGTTGGAAACACCTTTATTTATATGACATTTCCGGAAAACTGCTGAAGCAGCTCACCTCTGGCAACTGGGAGGTCAAGTCGTTTGAAGGGTTTGACCGGACCGGCACGAAGATTTTCTTCACCTCCAACAAGGATGAAATTCCCGGCGAGCGTTTCTATGTGCTGGATATTAAGAAGGGGAAAATAACCGATGCCACACCGGAGGACGGCACCCACAGCGTGCAGCCTGACGCCACCGGCAGCTGGTTCCTGGATGTGTTCAGCACCATCAGTCAGGAATCGCGCTATGTCCTGCGCGACAAGAAAGGGAATGTGAAGGAGGTCCTGCTGGACAACAAAGGCTATCTGAGCGATTACATGGTGCCCGAAACGCGGATATTCACCCTGAAAAACGGGAACAACGACGACCTTTACTGCCGCCTGATCTACCCCCCGATGTTTGACAGCACAAAAAAGTATCCGGTCTTCTATTACGTGTATGGCGGTCCCCATTCCCAGCTGGTTACAAACAACTGGCTCTCCGGCGGATGGTTCCTGCAGTATATGGCGCAGAAGGGGTATCTGGTTTTCACCATGGACAATCGCGGGACCAATTACCGCGGATTTGAGTTCGAAAGCTGCATCCACCGCCACTTGGGCGACTATGAGGTGGAGGACCAGATGTGCGGTGTGAACTACCTGCGCAGCCTGCCGTACGCCGACACTTCGCGCTTCTCCATTGACGGCTGGAGCTACGGCGGATTCATGACGTTGAGCCTCTTCACCCGTTATCCCGGAGTCTTCAAGAAGGCGACCGCAGGCGGTCCGGTGATTGACTGGAAATATTATGAGGTGATGTACGGCGAACGCTACATGGACATGCCTCAGGAGAATCCTGAGGGGTATGAGAAGGCCTCGCTGCTCAACCGCGTCGATTCCATTCGGGGCAAACTGCTGATTTTCCACGGGGCGCAGGATGCAACGGTGGTGTGGCAGCACACGCTCCAGTTCATCACGCAATGCATCACAAAGGGCAAGCAGGTGGACTATTTCATTTATCCGACGCATGAGCACAATGTCTCAGGCTTCGACCGCACGCATCTTTGGAAAAAGATAGAGGAGTTCCATTCGTACGGGAAATAATTTAATGTACAACAATTCAAGTATAATTTAAAATAAAATTAATTCAAAATGAAAAAGTTAGTATTTTTATTCGGCGTACTGTCGCTTGTTTTTGTCTCCTGCAACAAGGATAACAACAATGATGACGGGACCCCAAAGGAGCAGGAGCTGACCTACTCCGGAACCTACGCCGGAAGCTACAGGCTCTCGGACACAGCCTACGAGAAGAACGCCATCTTCTATGACGGCCTGCTCAAGAACCGTTTGAAACTGTACGGAGTCGTCAACTTCGACATGACCGACACCGCCGGTTTCTTCCGCGCCAATGTCAGCGACCTCCAGATGGAGGCCGTGAAGCTGTTGCTGAGCTTTGTGGGTGTGAATGTTCCCGCCAATGCGGACAAGCTCATCAAGGGCCTCAACGCGACCGCCCGGTTTGACGGATCCGGAAAGGTTGACATGGACCTGAACTTCGATTTCGACGTTCAGATTCTGGACACGATGAAGCTGAACTGGCAGCTCATCCACTTCGAGGGGCTTCGCCAGTAGAGGGCGGATGCGCATTCCATCCGTATCATTAGGCGGAACTTCGTCAGGAGTTCCGCTTTTTTTATGTCATGCAGTTGCATGCGTATTGTTTTTTCAAGTATCTTTGCACTTTTGTATCTTATGAATTTATATTTTTTATAAAAGATTGATATAGTATAATATGGCAAGTTTTTTAAGCAAGCTTTTCGGGACAAAGTCTGACCGCGACCTGAAGGAACTGAATCCTATTCTGGATGAGATCAAGGCGGCGTACGAGCAGGTGAAGGATCTTGACAACGACAGCCTCCGTGCCAAAACATCGTTTTTCAGGCAGCAGATTCAGGAGGCGACGCAGGAGGAACGCGAGAAGATTTCGGCGATGAACCGCAGGCTGGAAGAGGAGTACGACATGCCGGTGCGCGAGAAGCAGAAACTTTATGAGGAGATAGAGAAGCTGGAGGATTCCATCTACCATACCACTGAGGATGTGTTGAACGACATTCTGCCTGAGGCTTTTGCCGTGATGAAGGAGACCGCAAGGCGTTTCAAGGAGAATGAGGAGATTAGGGTGACGGCCAACGATTTCGACCGCGACCTCTCTACCCGTTTCGAAAGCATCACTGTGGAGGGTGACCAGGCGGTCTACCGGAACAGCTGGATGGCAGGCGGCAACCGCATCACTTGGGACATGTGCCATTATGACGTGCAGCTTATCGGCGGCACGGTGCTGCATCAGGGAAAAATCGCGGAGATGGCCACCGGTGAGGGTAAGACCCTTGTCGCCACGCTTCCTGTATATCTTAACGCTTTGACCGGAGAAGGTGTGCATGTCGTGACCGTGAACGATTATCTGGCCAAGCGTGACTCGGAATGGATGGGGATGCTCTATCTGTTCCATGGCCTTTCCGTGGACTGCATAGACAAGCACGAGCCCAATTCGGAGGAGCGGCGTAACGCCTACCTTGCCGACATCACTTTCGGAACCAACAACGAGTTCGGTTTCGACTACCTGCGTGACAACATGGCCCGCAATGTGACCGAACTGGTGCAGCGCCGCCACAACTACGCAATCGTCGATGAGGTGGACTCGGTGTTGATTGACGACGCCCGTACCCCTCTGATTATTTCCGGTCCCACACCGAAAGGGGAGGATCAGGATTTTGACAAGTACAAGCCGATGGTGGAGAAACTCTACAACGCACAGCGCCAGTTGGTGAACATGCTGCTGACCGACATCCGCAGGCTGATGGCCGATACGGAGAATCCCAAACGGGACGAGGAGCTGGGCAAGCTGCTGCTGCGCGCCCACCGTGCGCTGCCGAAGAACAAGGCGCTGATCAAGATACTCAGCGAGCCTGGCATGAAGCAGCTTCTGCTGAAGACGGAAGGCTTCTACATGGCCGAACAGAACAAGAACATGTACATCATTGACGATGAACTGTACTTTGTCATTGACGAGAAACTCAATTCTGTCGACATCAAGGACAAGGGTATTGACCTGGTGGCTTCTGACACCAAGGACAGCCAGTTCTTCATTATTCCTGACATGGGGACGGAGCTGGCGGAGCTTGACCACCAGCAGCTGACTCCTGAGGAGAAGCTGGCGAAGAAGAACGCCCTGTACCAGGCCTTTTCAGACGCCTCCGAACGCATCCATACGGTGCAGCAGCTGCTGCGCGCCTACACCATGTTCGAGAAGGATGTGGAATATGTGATTATCGACAACAAGGTGAAGATTGTGGATGAGCAGACCGGACGTATAATGGAGGGCCGCCGCTACAGCGAAGGACTTCACCAGGCCATTGAGGCAAAGGAGAATGTGAAGGTGGAGGCTGCAACCCAGACCTATGCCACAATCACCCTTCAGAACTATTTCCGAATGTACCGGAAACTTGCCGGTATGACCGGTACCGCCGAGACTGAGGCGGGCGAGTTCTGGAACATCTACAAACTGGATGTTGTTACCATCCCGACAAACAAGCCGGTCATCCGGGAGGACAGGGACGATTTGATTTACCGTACAAAGCGCGAAAAATACGCTGCCATCGTGGACGAGATAATCCGGCTGCATGAGGAGGGCCGCCCGGTGCTGGTCGGCACCACATCTGTGGAGACCTCCGAGCTGCTCTCCACCATTCTGACCCGCAGGAAAATCAAGCACAATGTCTTGAACGCGAAATTGCACAAGAAGGAGGCCGACATCGTCGCCGAGGCTGGTAAATTGGGCACCGTGACAATCGCCACCAACATGGCAGGCCGTGGTACCGACATCAAGCTTACACCGGAGACCCGCGATTTGGGAGGTCTGGCAATCATCGGTACGGAGCGGCACGATTCCCGCCGTGTGGACCGCCAGCTGCGAGGCCGTTCCGGACGTCAGGGGGACCCCGGCACATCCCAGTTCTTTGTTTCGCTGGAGGATGACCTGATGAGGCTTTTCGGCTCCGACCGTATAGCCAAGGTCATGGACCATCTCGGATTCAAGGAGGGTGAGGTTATCCAGCACAGCATGATTTCCAAATCCATCGAAAAGGCCCAGAAAAAGGTTGAGGAGAACAATTTCGGCATCCGTAAGCGTCTGCTCGAATACGACGATGTGATGAGCAAGCAGCGTGAAAGCATCTACAAGAAGAGGCGTAACGCGCTCTATGGCGACCGCCTTTCGGTGGATATCGCCGACATGTTCCGCAGCATGAGCGAGTTCATCACAACATCCTACCAGGAGAGCAAGGATTTTGAAAGCTTTGAACGTGCCTGTGTCTCCATAATGGGGTGTGAGAGTCCGGTTGACGCGCACGACTTTTTCCAGACAAAGGCTGATGACATCATTAACGCGTTGAATGAACGTGCGTATGCCCATTATAAGGAACGCATCTGGAAGATGGGGCCATGATTGACGATTCCTGGAAGGAGCATCTGCGCGGCATGGACGATTTGAAGCAGTCTGTGCAGAATGCCTCATACGAACAGAAGGATCCTCTCCTGATATATAAGCTGGAGTCCTACGAACTCTACTCCAACATGCTGACAGATGTCTACAGCAGTGTTGTCACCTTCCTGTGCAACGGACAGATTCCGCTGCAGCAGGCACCGCAGATGCAGTCCGCACGCATGCAGAGCCAGCGGCCGCAGCTGCGCGAAGGCCGCGAGGAGGTTAACGCCTCCACAAACGCCCCGCAACATCGTGAGGTCACCCAGCCCATCAGGGTGGAGAAGAAGATCGGAAGGAATGATCCGTGCCCTTGCGGAAGCGGCAAAAAGTACAAGAACTGTCATGGGAGGGTCAGCTGAGGCGAGATGAAGCGCGTCGTCCTTTCCGTCACGAACGATTTATTCACAGACCCTCGGGTGGACAAGGTCGCCCACAGCCTGGAGAAGATGGGTTGTGAGGTGCTGCTTGTCGGGCGGCGTTATGCCGATTCCCCCGCCTTGCCGCAGCGCAGCTACAGTACACACAGGATGCGCCTGCTTTTCAGGAAAGGTCCGGCGTTTTATGCCGAATACCAGTTCCGGCTTTTCCTTTTCTTGCTTTTTGTCCGGTGCGATATTCTGGTGGCCAATGATCTGGATACGCTTTTGCCCAATGTGCTGGTCGCACGTTTGCGCCGGAGGCCGCTGGTGTACGACAGCCATGAATATTTTTGCCAGATTTTGGAGGTTGTGAGCCGTCCGCGGGTGCAGCGCACCTGGCACAGGATAGAACGTTTCTGCTTCCCCAAGGCGGATCGTGTCATAACCGTCTCCGAATCCATTGCCATGGCTTACAACAAGGAGTATGGCAAGCCCGTTGAGGTGGTTCGCAATGTCCCGCTCCGGCGGATTTCCGCTCCGGCGTTGTCACGTAAGGATTTGGGCCTGCCTGAGGAAAAGACAATCATAATACTCCAGGGCAATGCCATACACAAGGAGCGTGGCGGTGAACTGATGGTGGAGACAATGGCTCTTTTGCCGGAGAATGTTTTTCTGCTTGTGGTCGGTGCGGGTGATGCGCTGCCTGTAATGCACCGCATGGTTGTGGAACTGGGGCTTGGCGGCCGCGTGCTGTTTGCAGGCCGTGTTGCTCCGGAGCGGCTTGCCGCCTATACCTCCTGCGCGGACATCGGAGTCTCCTTTGACCGGAGTGTCTGCCTGAACCATGACTACAGCCTGCCTAACAAGATATTCGAATACATCCAGGCGGAGGTTCCCATTCTGGTTTCAGATTTGCCGGAAAGGAGGAGACTGCTTGAACAATACGGTGTCGGGCTGCTGGTGGAGATGGAGCCGCATGCTGTTGCGGCGGCTGTCCTCCGCATGAAGGATGATGCCGGTTTTTACTCGCAATGCCGGCTGAATTGCCGGACCGCTGCGGAGCAGCTCTGCTGGGAGCGGGAGGAGGAGCGTTTGCGCTCTGTCTATCTTCCATATATTAATAATGTAAACCATAGTAAAAATATATGAAATACGTAGTAGTCACCGGAGCCGCCGGCTTCATAGGCAGCTGCATGCTGCAGAAGCTCCATGAGGAGGGGGTGGGTGAATTGGTCGCCGTGGACGATTTTTCCAAGACGGAAAAGGCACGGAATACTGAAAACAAGTCTTACATCCACAAGGTTAACAGGACGGAGTTCTTCTCCTGGCTTGAGATGAATGCCGGTCAGGTTGACTTTATCATCCATCTGGGAGCCAGAACGGATACAACCGAAACAAGGTGGGAGATTTTTCAGGAGCTGAACCTGAATTACACCAAGGAGGTCTGGTCGGCCTGCAGTCTGTACCAGATTCCGCTGATATATGCGTCGTCGGCGGCCACATATGGCGCCGGTGAGTTCGGATATGTCGACAGCCACGCGGTGGTTGAGAAGCTCCGGCCTCTGAACCTGTATGGCATCTCAAAGAACGAATTCGACAAGTGGGCGCTGGAACAGGATGATGAGGATGAGAAGACACCTCCCTTCTGGGCGGGACTTAAATTCTTCAATGTATATGGGCCGAACGAATACCACAAGGGGCGTATGGCTTCGGTGGTTTTCCACGCATACCGTCAAATCTGTGAGACGGGGCGTGTAAGGCTTTTTCGCTCCCACCGTCCGGATTTCAAGGACGGGCAGCAGCTGCGTGATTTCGTTTATGTGAAGGATCTGGTCAAGGTCATTCGCTTTCTTATGCGCTTCCAGCCCGCCTGTGGCCTCTATAATGTCGGGACCGGCCATGCCCGCTCGTTCTACGATTTGGCGGCCAACACATTCAAGGCTATGGATCGGGAAGTTGACATCGAGTTCATAGACACTCCCATGGATATTCGGGACAAATACCAGTATTTCACCGAGGCTGATATGGGCAAACTGCAACATGCGGGGTACAGCGAACCTTTCCACACGTTGGAGGAGGGTATAACCGACTATGTCCGGAACTATCTGATTCCGGACATGGTCTGGTAAGTGGCGATAAAAATCTATGGATTAGCCCATCAGGTCCCAGGTGGCACCCTCTTTTCCGTCCTTTACGCTGATGCCAAGCGCATTCAGCCTGTCGCGGATTTTGTCGGAGGTGCCCCAGTCCTTCTGAGCCTTGGCGTTCTGCCTGATTTCCAAAATCATCTCCATCAGTCCGCCGACAATGGCGCTCTGGTCGCTCTCCGTTTCGTCCTTCAAACCTAAAATTTGGAAGGCGAACGTTTCAAAGGTGTTACGGCACCGGTCAATATCCTGTTGGGTCATCTTTTCCTTGCCGTCCCTAACAGCATTAATCATCTTGCTCATCTCAAAGAGTTCGGCAATGACCATTGCTGTGTTCAGGTCGTCGTCCATCGCCTCCTGGCAGCGTGCGAAAAAGCCCTCGGTCTGGACTGTGGAGTTTGCAGACGGTTTCAGTGACTGCAGATGATGGTATGCCTGCATGAGCCGTTCCAGTCCCTTTTGGGCCGATTGGAGCGCCTCGTTCGAGAAATCGAGCGTGCTGCGATAATGCGCCTGCAGGATGAAGAAGCGGATGTTCATGGGGGAGTAGGCCTGCTGCAGCGCTTCGTTCTTCCCGCTGAAGAACTCGTTAAGGGTGATGAAGTTGCCTAACGATTTGCCCATCTTCTGCCCGTTGATGGTAATCATGTTGTTATGCACCCAGTATTTTGCCGAAGGGCAGTCGTTGGCCACACGGCTCTGGCATATCTCCGATTCGTGGTGCGGGAACATCAGGTCGATGCCGCCGCCATGGATGTCAAAGGTTTTGCCAAGATATTTGGTGCTCATGGCCGAGCATTCCACATGCCAGCCGGGGAATCCGTCGCTCCAGGGTGAGGGCCAGCGCATGATATGCTCCGGAGCCGCCTTCTTCCAGAGGGCGAAATCGGCCGGATGCCTTTTCTCCTCCTGCCCGTCAAGGGCGCGTGTGTTGGCGTACAATTCCTCCAGCACCCTTCCGGAAAGTTTTCCGTAGCCGAAGTCACGGTCGAACTTGGGCACGTCGAAATAGACGGAGCCTTCCGACACGTATGCGTATCCCCTGTCCAGAATCTGCTGCACAATGGCAATCTGCTCGATGATGTGGCCGGAGGCACGCGGCTCGATTGAGGGGCGCAGTACATTCAGCCTGTCCATTGCGTCGTGGTAGGCGTCCATGTAGAACTGGGCGACCTCCATCGGCTCCAGCTGTTCGATGCGCGCCTTTTTCGCGATTTTGTCCTCACCTGAATCGGCATCGTGCTCCAGATGCCCCACGTCGGTGATGTTACGGACATAGCGCACCTTGTAGCCTAAGAACCGCAGGTAGCGGAAGAGAAGGTCGAATACGATTGCAGGCCGTGCATGGCCCAAATGCGGCTCCCCATATACGGTCGGTCCGCAGACATACATCCCCACGAAAGGTGCGTGCAGCGGGGTGAAGACTTCTTTGGTGCGGGTCAGCGTGTTGTATAGTTTCAACTGGTTTTCCATGAATTCGTTCCGATACTATTGTTTCGGTTTGTCCAATACATGCCCCATTATTCTCATGGTGACTTTAGGCTGGTCGGGGTCGTTGGTGATGAGGAAGATCTCCTTGGCCTGGCCGCCATGTTTGTTGTAGGTGCTGAAACGGGCCTTGATCTTGGTGCTCTCGCCCGGGGCGATGGTGTCCTTTTCAAGGTCGGATGTGGTGCAGCCGCAAGATGTCTTCACCTTATGCACCACCAGAGGGCTTTTGCCTATGTTGGTCAGCACGAAGTCATGGGTGATGACATCCCCCATGATGCATTGTCCGAAATTGTATTCCTCGGTGTCAATCAGCACATGTGGGGCGTTGAGCAGCTGCTCCTTGCTCCAACTGCCGAAATCGTCATAAATGTCCGTTACAAAGTAGAACTTTTTTGTATTATGATGGTCATTCGGTATCGGATCGTTGGTTATCAGGGTGAACTGGTCGAACACCGGCCCCCAGTCATTCTTAACGGCGGCGCTGTAGCTGAACACAACAAAGCCCTCCTGCTGCGGCTTGAGCTCCTTGGTCAGGTACACGATCTTGATTGCGGGAGGCAGGTTGCCCGGTTTGAAGGTCATGACAGAATCCCACACATTCAGGAACCAGATGGTGTCCGTGCGCACCTCATTGCGGTGCATTTTGGCCGGAGTGACCGAATTGTCCTTGTATTTCAGGTTGCCCTCCTGCATGGTATAGGCCTCCTCCTTGGTGGTTGGCGCAGGGTCCACATAACCGGCCGCCATCAGGTTGTAACGGACAGTGTCCTTGTTGCACAGTGTGACGATGGTGACTGGAATCCGGAAGGAATAGTTGATCCCTTTCGGGTCAACTGTAACTTTCAGATGGATCTTGTCATTCTTCTTCAGTGTAGTCTTGTCCCATTTTAAGGTGACCGAAGGTTTCGCAGCCTGGCTGGAGAGGATGTTGACATCGTATTCCGAGAGGTTGGTGACAATCACGTCGCGGGTGACTTTACCCCTGTCCTCCCATATTCTGCCAACGTCAATTGTGGTTTCAGAGAACTTCAGTTGTCCGCCTTTGTTTTGCGCGGATGCAGCCAGTGAGAGCCCGCAAAGGGCGACCATTAAAACTAACTTCTTCATTTCTAAAATGTTAAATATTAATTACCTATTTTGAATTGCAGTTGCAAAAATAGCAAATAAATAAATATGATGCCATAAATGCATTTTTTTTTTATTTTTTTCAGTTTGTTTTGCTAAAATGTATATTTTTGCATGTTCGTTTGAAAGCGGACTGGGGAAGCCGAAAACCATACAGAGTAGGCTTGTTTGTTAAACATTTTCAATTATGAAGAAAGTCGTTTTGACATTAGCAGTCATCGCATCCGTGGCCTGCTTCACCTCCTGCAAGAAGACCTGCACCTGCAAAACCTATGTTATGGGCGAGGTTAAGTCCGAGGAAGAGGTTGATTTGGCCGATGGTAAGGACAAATGCGCCGATATGACTAATGACCAGAGTCTTGGTGACGTCAAGATTGGTGTGTTTTGCGAATAGCATGCACAAAGGCGTTTGCGAATTGTTCCGGTTCATAGCTTAGTCGTATTCTATGGAGCTTTATAACAGCGGTATCCAGCAGATCGGCATCGGTGTGACTGACGCCGACGAGGCCTGGAAATGGTATAAGGAGATTTTCAACGTCGATGTCGTCATAATCGACGAGTATGCAAAGGCGGAGTACATGCTTCCTTATACGGACGGTCAGGTTTGTGACCGTCACACCATTCTGGCAGTAAGCCTCCAGGGCGGCGGCGGCTTTGAAATCTGGCAGCATCGCAGCCACACACCCACTCTCCCGGTTTTCCAGATAAAGCCGGGAGATTTGGGTATTTTTGCCTGCAAGATCAAATGCAAGAATGCCGCGCAGACCTACCGTTACTACCGTCAGCGGAACCTGAATCTTTCGCCGATGTACACGGCGGTCGGCGGACAGCAGTATTTCTACCTGCATGATCCTTATGGCAATGTGTTCCAGCTTGTGGAATGCGACGACTTTTTCCATCCGAGCCGTCATCCGACCGGCGGTGCCTACGGGGCGGTCATAGGGGTGAGCGACATGGACCTCAGCATCCGTTTCTACCGTAACCTGCTCGGATATGACGTGGTGCTGTCCGACCAGACGGGCGAGTTTGACGACATGTCCCATCTGGGGGCTTCCGGCGATACCTTCCGCCGCGTTGTGCTGACCCATTCCAAACCGAGGATCGGCGCCTTTTCAAAACTCTTCGGCACCTCCCAGATCGAGCTGCTGCAGGTTAAGAACCGCGAACCTCGTAAAATCTATGAGGGACGCTGGTGGGGCGACCCGGGCTTCATACACCTCTGCTTTGACATCCGCGGAATGCAGGAGATGCGTGAGCGTTGCAAAAAGGAGGGGTATCCGTTCACTGTGGACACCGAATCCATTCTGGCGGACAATTTCGACATGGGCGAGGCGGCCGGCAACTTCGCATACAACGAGGATCCGGACGGTGCGCTGATTGAATATGTGGAGACGCACCGCATTCCGATTGTACAGAAGTGGGGCGTTTTTTTGAACCTGCGCAAGCGCAAGCCCGGAAAGGCATTGCCTGACTGGATGCTCAGATGCCTGCGCTTTATGAGAAAATAGAAACAGTTTGTAGGGAATGAAAAGAGAAGAGTTTCTCCGTTTGATAAAGGGAAAAGTGGTATCCGGCGCCGATTGTGAGGAACAGGATGTGGAGCATGTCTTCGCCTCCGACCTCATGAGCGATGTGCTGACCATCAAAAATGCCGATAATCTGTTGCTGATTACCGGTTTGTGCAACATGCAGACCATACGCACCTGCGAAATGGCGGAGGTGAAGGTCATTCTGTTTGTGCGCGGCAAAAAGGTGACGGAGGAGATGAAGGAGCTGGCCGAGGAGAATGAGATGCTGCTGATAGAGACGGACTATTCGATGTACCGTTGCTCCGGCATACTCTATCAGGCCGGTCTGCCGCCATTGTATTGAACCGGATATCAGACATTATATAAATATATATAGACAGGAAAATGAATTTCGAGTATCAGGTAGAGGGGGGCGATTTCAGCCATGCAGGCTCCACTTCGAGTGCCGTCAAAAGGATCATGAAGCAGTTGGGTGTCGATCCCGCCATCGTCAAGAGGACTGTGGTGGCGCTTTATGAGGCTGAGGTCAACATTGTCGCCCATGCCTATCGCGGAGTGATCAGCGTTGATTTGGATGAGGAGCGTATCCGTATTGTGCTGGATGACGAGGGTCCCGGAATACCTGATATCGGCAAGGCGATGCAGAAGGGTTACTCAACCGCTTCCCCCGAGGTTCGGGAAATGGGTTTCGGCGCCGGCATGGGACTGCCGAACATGCAGTCCAACATGGATGAGTTGAAGGTCGATTCCGTCGTGGGGAAGGGTACCCGGGTGGAAATGACCAATTATTTCACCGCTAAAAACGAATGAGCATGGAGGAGGGTTTTCATCATGCCTTGAAGTTCAAGACGGATTTGTGCATAGGCTGCTCCCACTGCACCGGTGTCTGCCCGACAGGCGCCATACATGTGCAGGATGGGCATCCGCGTCTGGAGTCCGACCGCTGTGTCGACTGCGGACGCTGCTATCTGGCCTGTCCGGTGAACGCCATCTACATAGAGCAGGATGATTTCCAGACCATCTATAACTATAAATGTCCGGTCATTCTGATGCCCTCCACCTTCAGCGCCCAGTTTCCGGAAAAGATATCCCAGCGGGCCATCCTGTCCGCAATCTACCACTTGGGGTTCAAATATATCTATGAGGTTGAAAAGAGTGTGGACATCCTAAACGAGGTGATCCGGCAGCGGCTGGCCGATCCCGATGCGGAGCGGCCGCTTATCTCCACATTCTGCCCGGCAATTGTCCGGCTGATTCAGGTGAAGTTCCCTTCGCTGCTGCCGAACCTGCTGCTTATCCGTCCTCCGATGGACCTGACTTCGCTCTACATCCGGCGCAACCTGATGGATCAGGGCATTCCGGCGGAAGATATCGGTATCTTCTATGTCGCCCCGTGTGCCGCCAAAATTGCCGCCATCAAGAGTCCGGTGGGTGAGGAGAAGGCGCAGAATGACGGTGTCATCAATATGAATTATCTTTATAACAAGGTTTTCCGCATAATCAAGCAGGGCGAGTACCAGTTGCGGGACGACGAGTTCGACTTCCATCCCATTTCGCGCCGCAGCCTGATGTGGACCATGACGGGCGGTGAGATTTACGACCTCCCCTCCGGACGGAACCTTGCCATCGACGACATCCAGAATGTCTCAGATTTTCTGGAGAAGGTCGAGAACGGCGATGTCGAGGGTGTGGACTATCTTGAACTGCGTGCCTGCGACGAGAGCTGCGCCGGTGGAATACTCTGTGCCGCCAACCGTTTTCTTGTGGCCGAGAGGCAGAAGAAACGCGCCTCGCAGAAGTCCGAGAACGTCACGGTGGAGGAGAACCGGCTGCTCGGCTACCGCGAATATCTGAAGGAACGCATCTCCGTGGGCGAGGTCAAGCCGCGCTCCATGGACAAGCTTGATGATGACATGGCGGTTGCCATGCGGAAGATGAAACGCTCCTTCGAGCTGAACCGCAGGCTGCCGCAGGTCGACTGCCGGATTTGCGGCTACAAGAGCTGTCAGGCGCTGACCGATGCGGTGGTCAACAACAAGGCCGACATCCGCCAGTGCATTTTCGTGCAGCGCATTCTGGAGCAGACCGACAAGATGACCACGGCGGAGGCCATACGTATAGAACGCGGCATCTGGGGGGACCAGAAGTTGGACAAGGATTCCATGAAAGGACTGGACATCACATAGTGACATTAAGATTGAATAATAAAATAAACTAAATAACAAAAACTTAATTAATTATTGAGCCGACGTCCCGATGGCATATAACAGGGAAAAAGTGTATGAAAAAACTTTTTGTAGTTATGGCCTGCCTTGCCTTTGCTGGTGCGCTGCAGGCGCAGTCACTCCTGACGAAGGGAAACCCCTACGCAACAAATGTGAGAACGGGTAACCGTCCTGGTGCCGGTGATTGGGGACTTTACATCGGACCGAGCTATTCGGAGGTGATGGATCTGGTGGATTGCTTCGCCAATTTCACCAATCTGGATGTTGTTCGCGGACTTCCGTTGGTCAATGTCAAATACTACACTTCCGACAAACTGGAGCTCCGTGGTGGCATCCAGTACTACAAACGCGGCTTCCGCGCCAGTGGTAACGAGATCCTTACCCCGACCACTGACAAGGAGCACTCCATGAAGGAGAGCGAATGGTTCTTCCGCCTGATTCCGGGCTTTGCCTACCATTTCTCCCCCAGGAACGTGCTTGATGTCTATACCGGCGTCTCCCTGCCTCTCGGCTTCGAGGGTTCCACCTACAAGGACGAGTATGTCAACCCGGATGCTGTGAACGGTGTATTCAACCAGTACCGCAAATCCCTCTGTGTCGGTTTGGAGGCTTTCATCGGCCTGCAGGCTTTCATTGCTGACCTTCCCGTTTCCGTCGGATTCGAGTATGGTTTGAGCGGCATGTTCCACACTGGCCAAAAGGTCAAAACTGAGGTTTATGACGCTGTGAACAACACCACGCAGACCACATACCAGCTGCTTGGCGACCCCACTGACTACAAAGATCTGAAGGCCAATTCCGGCGTTTTCGGTTCCGACCTTCGTCTGACCATCACCTATTATTTCAACAACAAATAATCGGGAGGCTATGATGAAGAAAATGTTCATTGCCCTGGCTGCAGTGGTACTGGTGTGCGCGACATCATGTTCGGGCTTGCGCACCTTCCAGCAGGTACAGGGCGTTTCGGTTACCCCGGACTTTGTCAGGTTGGACATGAACTTTGACAATATGCAGCCGCTGGGTGAGACTACGATTTCCATTGAAACCCGCACATATCTTGGGTTTATCACAGTTTTGGACAAGGTTAACGGTGTCGAGTACGACCGCCGCAACCAGCGCAGCGCCATGCTGAAAGGTGACGGACTGAACCTCCGTCTGGCAGGCAACATGCGCAGGGCTTTGGTGAAGGTGCTTGACGAGTATCCCGGTGCCGACTATTATGTTGTGACCTCCGCCAAGGTGGAGACCAACCAGATGTTCTTGGGCAAGGAACAGACCAAGAGCATGACCATCAAGGCTTACAGATACGTGCACAGATAGTGCTTGTGAACAGAACGGCAGGGGCGTGCAGCGCTCTTGCCGTTTTTTTTTAATCATTATTTTTGAAAGATATGAGGAAGGTGATTTTGCTGCTGGCGTTGCCGCTTTTGTTTTTAACATCCTGTAAGGAAGATGTGTCCGATGTTTTTGTTATGGCGAAGGATGTGGACAACACCTCTTTTGTGCAGTCCGGAAACAAACTGCTTATCAGGGTCCAGGCCATTTCGGACAATTACAAGGTCGACAGGATCCGCATCTATTCCGTGGATGCCGAAAAAGGTTCCGTACAACTTAAGGACACGCTTGTCGGAGGGGTGAAACGGGTCGATTTCTACTTCATGTATACAGTCCCTTCCTATTTCATAAGCGATACCGCAGCGCTGACGCTGCAGTTCGAGGCGGTTGCCTCCAACGGGGGCTCGTCCAAGATGGCTTTGGCCTACAAGGTTGTGGGCGGAGCATCCCTTATCCACTATGACGGCATCGTGATGTACGGTGCCCGTTCAGGCCGTGCAAACGGCTTTTCGCTGGCCAGCGCGCAGACACTCTATTGTGAAACCGCCGACTCCTCAACCATTGACATTTACGATTACCACGACACCCTTTCCGGTGACACCTCCGGACGCCTCTCGCGGGAATGGCGGAGCCGTACATGCCTGCAGTTCGCCCGCATGAACGATTTCGACTATTCCGGCACAAACCAGCTGCTTCTCAATAATGCCTTCAAGGCCAGCCGACGCTACACTTCGCTCAAGGATATTGCTGAAGGTGACGTGGTGCTTTTCGGCAGGGCGGACCAGGCTCTCGGTGTGCTGCAGGTGCTGATGGTGGCCGACGAGGCCGGCAACACCAACGACCGGTACGTGTTCAACCTTAAGAAGGTCCGGATTAATAATCCCACTCCGGAACCTGACACCACCTCCACGGACACCACACGGCGTCTCCTGCGCTAACACGCCGCCGCTGCCCTTTAATACACTGTAACTTATTGATTAATATATATATATATATATATTATAAACCACATAAAATAACCAGGATGAAAAAGAGATTAATATCTTCAGCAGTATTGTTTGCACTGCTGCTCTGCAGCACCTTTGTCGCAAACGCACAAACCGCCACCGCCCTTGACACCACAAAGCCATTGAACGGCACCTACACCGTTAGTTACGATAACGGGGACTTCGGCAGCATGGCCGATGCAATCCGCATATTGAAACGCTGCGGCGTGAGCGGCCCTGTGCGGATACTCGTTAAAAACGGCACCTATAACAGCCTTATCATCAGGGATTCCATCCCCGGAAGCAGTGTAAAGAACACCATCACCTTCCGTTCTTTCACCGGCCCGCGCGACAGTGTCCGGATTTACGACACCTACGGAGCCAAGCTGGTCAACACCTGCCACCTGCGTTTTGAGGAGCTGACTCTCGAAGGCATCATGGTCGGCGTGCAGATGGACAGCAGCGTCAATGATGTGGAGATCCGCCACTGCAACATATTGGCACAACTCTCCAGCAACTACCTTTACAAAGGCATCGAGTATCCTGGCAACGCCACCACGCTTGACCGGCGCATGTGCAATGTGCGCATCATCGCCAACAACATCCGTGGGGGATATGTCAACATCCACCTGAACAACTATTGCAGCAACAGCAATTTAAACGACACGGACTTCAATTGTGTGACCATTGACAGCAACCTGCTGTGCGACGCCTTCTATTATGGCTTTTATTCACAGCAGAACGGCATAGTGAACAGCTTTTCCCACAACACTGTCACAAACTACCATCCCGACTTCAAATACTACGGGCTCTATTCCTCCTCAAGGCACAAGTGGGGAAGGGTTGACGGAAACCGCATCCATATAAATAACAACCTGCTGGGGTACGGATTGTATTTCGGACGTAACTTCAACCAGCAGAACAAGAAACCTGCCATCATCTGCAATAACGAGATCATCATCGGTGACAGCAGCGCGAAATACGGCCTGTACGTTGAAAGTCCTGAGGGGGCGTGCGAAGTCATAAACAACTCCATACTGATACAGTCGCCCACCCTCAGCTACGGCCTTTACCTCGGAAATTCCAATACGGGTTACAGGCCGGTGGTCTATAACAACATGTCTGTGAACGGCAAAAACGGCGGCTATCCTATCTATATCGCCAACAGCACCTTTGCCAACATCAAATATTTCCAGATAGACTATAACAACTATTACAGCGGCGGAGCCTATCTGGCCTACCTTGGCAGCAAAAAAAGCACCCTTCAGGATATCCGTAACGTGGACACTGCGATGAACCAGCATTCGACCTCCATTGCACCAGTGTGGATTGACTACGGCAAGTCGCTTGAGATAAAAAATGCGAACAAACTCATCTGTCCGGCCATTGCCGGAGTGACCACCGACATTAACGGCAAGCCGCGTCTGAACGGCATGAACGCGATGGGCTGCTACTGTGGGGAGGCGGATTCCAACGACGCCAGCCTGAGCGCTTTTGCCGACCTTGACAAAATTGTCTCCACCTCCGCCTGCCCGGTAAAGGCGGTCATCGTAAACGCCGGTATAAAAGCTATCAGCTCCGCCACCATCACACTTTGGGTGGATGGTGTGAAAAAGGCGTCCGTCAAATATTCACCGGCCAAACCGTTGCCATTCATGCAAAGCGACACGGTGAACCTCGGCAGCTTCCAGTTCAGTACTGGAATCCACAACTTCCTAGTCTGCGTCAATATGGACAAGGATGCCAATTCCAGCAACGACAGCATCGCCATCCGCCGCTACGTGTGCGAAAAACCTTTCAGCGGCACAATTGTGATCGGCAACTCCAAGAGCGCCGATTTCGCTTTTGAGGATATTCCCACCCTGTTCAACAGTATGAACCAGTGCGGTGTGAACGGTGACATCACCCTCTCCTTTGAAAATGGGGTTTACCGTGGCCGCATAGACCTCTCCACCATTGCGACCGCCATGATGAACCACCACCTTACACTCACCTCCAAATCCAAGGACAGGGACAAGGTGACCATCATGGACAGCAACAACCACATTCTGTTCATAGGGGAGGGGAACAGGAACATAACCGTGGAGCACCTGACATTCCGCATCATTCCTGATACTACTTATGCGGTAATAGATATGACTGGATGCGAAAATATACGGATTCAGCACAACAGGGTGTGTATGGACACCAACTCCAAGGCTGGAGGTAACCTGATTGACGCAACCTATTCCTATGGAAGCACCGACAACCTGACGTTTGCCCACAATCTGCTGCAAGGTGGCAACTGGGGCATCAACATCGTCGGCAACAGCAAAAATATCAGCCGGAACATTGTTGTGGACAGCAATGAGTTCATTGACCAGAGCGGCCCGTGTATCTCCTTCTCCCATGTCCATGTGAGGAGCATCTCGCACAATGTGATGCTTTCGCGGCGGAACAGCACCAGATATTTCTATGGTATGTATATCCAATACGGAATGGCGGACAGCATTATCGGCAACTATATCGACGGCGGTCGCGACACTAGGAACCAGATGCCGACACAAGGCATCTGGTTCAGTTACATGAACAATGACACCGCCCACACCACGTTGGTGGCTAACAACTGCATCATCTCCAAGATTGCAAGCAGTTATCCGGCTGTGCATGCCTCCAACTCCTCCATAAAACTCTACCACAACACCATCCGCACCATCAGCACCACGGCCAATTTCGGGTATGCTGTCCGGATAATTGGTTCCGCCAAAGAGGGGAACCACCTCTACGGTAACATCATTGATGCCACAAAGGCCGAATATGCCCTATATGTGAACGTTGCAAGCAATTTGAAACCCTGTAAAACCGACTACAATGACTACTGCAACACCGACGGAACATACACTTTCTATATAAACGGCCAAAAATTCAAGACGCTGGATGAGATGCGTGCCGCAATACCTTCCGACACCCACAGCGTATCCATCAGACCCTATTATAAGAACTTGGGCGAAAATTTGGAGATCACTCCGCTCCCACAAATGCTGGTGCCACGCCTCAACACTGTGAAAAGGGACTTCATGAACAGGGCAAGACCTGCAATGACACTGATGGGCGCCTGCGAAAGCGAAATGGACAAGAACGATGCATCGTTGAACGATTTTTCCAAAACGGCATTGGTAAAAGGCAGCAGTTCGCCCGTATATGTCGGCCTGGTCAATATGGGTAGCGGAACAATCACCTCCGTAACCATCCGTTGGACGGTCAACGGGGTGGCACAGACCGCCGCGAGCTGGAAAGGCAGCCTGGCGAGCAGGGCGCGTGCCGAGGTTTTGCTCGGCAACATTGTTCCGGAGGCGTATAACGAGATAACCGCCTGGGTGGAGAAACCGAATTCCCAAAGCGACGCCAACAACAGCAACGACACCGTCTTTTACAAGAAATTCCTCTGTGGCGGTCCGATTGCCGCGGGCAGCTACACGTTGGGCGGATACAACCCCTACTTCAAGGACGAGAAGGTGCTGTCGGAGGCCTTGTACATCTGTGGCATTTCCGGTCCGGTTGTGATTAAGGTCCGTGCAGGCATCTACGGGACCTTGAACCTGCCTGACAGCATCCCCGGAAGCAGTGCCAAAAATACCCTTAAAATCGTGGCCGAAAGAGGCGAGGCTCCCCAGTTTGACGGCGGGTCGGGAGATGCCGGATTGATTGTAAACAACTTGAAATACACAACCTTCCAAGGTCTGACTTTCGGCAACCTCTCCGACGGGCTTGAAGGTGTTAGGATGAACGGGAATTGCTCGCATGTAACCATCAGGGAATGCAATATATACGCATGCACCACCAGCATCACCAGCGAAATCATGGCTTTAAGCTACAAACAGAATAACAGCAGCAACTATCCGGTTGAGGTGCATCTGACGGCCAACCGCATTTCGGGCGGTTATTACAACCTGTACCTGAATCAGATTACAGGCACTTCCGGCAATATGTCAAAATCCTCCATGTACATTGACAGCAACGAAATCACAAACGCCTTCCGATATGGCATTTACGCATCCTATTACTGCTCATTCCCAAGCATCAGCCACAACAGCATAAAAAGCCGTATTATTGACACCAGCGCATCTTTCGCCTATTATGGCATTTACTCATATTACTACAAAATCATAGGGAAAATTGAATGCAACCGGATTCTTGTCAAATCCTATGACTGGGGCTATGGAATATACTTTTACAACTATCAGAACTATAACCTCTACACCTCCAGTCCCACTTTGGTGACCAACAATGAAATCATGGTGATTGGCAGCAATGACAGAGGGCAGTACGGTATTATGGCCACGGTAAGCAACTCGATGATGGATGTGCACCACAACAGCATCTATGTGAAATCGGAGAAAGGCGCCGCATACGGCATCTCCCTGCAGCCCACCACCATCACAAATGATAAGGACAGGTTCCATTTCACACGTAACCTTCTGGTGACAAATGGAGTGTCCAACTACCCGATCTATTTCCGTAACACCAACTACGACACAAAACGTGGCCTGCGCGAATGGAACGACTTTTATTCCAAGGTCAATGTTGCCTATGCGGGCAAAGATCTGACCACAATCGCTGAATTGCAGGCTGTCACAAAGCAGGACAGCAATTCCGTGAAGCTGCTTCCCACCTTCGCGGATTTGGACAAGGGACTTGACTTGAAGGACTATAACACCCTGCTCTGCCCAAGAATCGACAGTGTGCGCACCGACATCAACGGGCACCAGCGGAATGCAAGCACAACTATCGGCTGCTACGCCACATCGGTGTACTCCGATGAATATAAGCTGAAGGTCTCCTCCAACAGCAACAGCATGGGCGCCGTTGCGGGAGGAGGAACCTACTCCGGCGGCACCCGCGTGAAAATCACCGCAAACGCTACAGCCCACCACCATTTTCTGCACTGGAACGATGGTAACAGGGAGAATCCGCGCTACATTTTAATATGGAAGGACACCTCTTTCACCGCCACTTTTGCTCCGGACACCCACATGGTCACGCTTCACTCCAACGACACAAATATGGGCACTGTGACCGGTGACGGTCCCTATGCCTACGGGGCAACCGCTACGCTGAAGGCCGATGCGAAGCCCGACCACCATTTCAAGCAGTGGAGCGACGGCAACAAGCAGAATCCGCGCCAGCTTACCGTGACAAAGGATGTGGAGCTGACCGCCTTCTTCGAGCAGGGGGACGCCATCCGTGAAGCGGAGGCACAGCGGCTGACCATCTATCCAAATCCAGTGGGGAAGGCATTGTTCATCACCAACGGGGAACGCTTTGATGGTGCCTCCTACGAGGTGGCCGACATGACCGGGCGGCTGGTGCTGCGCGGCAGCTATAACGCCTCAGAGGGCATCAACGTTGAAGAGCTTGCCGACGGGATATACCTGTTGCGCATGGGGAACGTGACGGGACGGTTCGTCAAATAAAAAAAATGGATGCCGGCAGGCATCCATTTTTTTTTATTATTGTTTCACAATTTTGAAAACATTGCTGCGCTGCAGCCCGTCGGTGATTTTGAGGAAATATATCCCGCTGCGGTATGGCTGCAGGGAGA
>CACYHG010000055.1:2174-19328 GCA_902774175.1 uncultured Bacteroidota bacterium | reverse complement strand
TGACCGAATAGACCTTCTTCACATCTGAGTACTGCTTGCCCTTGGTGATGTGTTCGGTGATGGTCTTGGCCACGCCGTAGACCATCCGCTGCAGGTAGTAGTACTCTTCCGACTGCTGGATCTCAACCAGGATAATCTCGCCGTTGCTGTTCTTCGCCTTGATGTCCACACGGTTGAACTTGTCGTCCTCGTTTTGTTGGTTGCTTTCGCTCTCCAGCAACTCCACTATTTTCACCCGCTCCTTCAGAAGCACCGTGAGGAACCCCTCGAACACGCTGAAGTCGGCCTTGTCGCGCAGGATGTGCTTTGCCGCCCAGTCGAACCGGATGTAATGGGTGTCATTTTTTTCCATTTCGTTGTTTTTGTTCATTTTGTTAATTTTTAAAGGTTAATGTTATTATTTCCGTTTTGTGTAGAGACGTGGCGCGCCGCGTCTCTACTGATAGCCGCCATGATATGACGGCTGTACAAATCCATTCCGTTCCCGCAGAATGGATTTGCAAAATTAATCAAAATCCCAATACGGAATGCCGCGCGTGGCGGAAAAAAAACGGAATTCCCCCTTTTTTACAACCATTTGTGCTCCAATATGTTATAAAAATGTGAAAAATTTTTTTGCATTTTTTCCGATTTTTTTGTGAGAAATTGGCCGTTTTTAGCGACTATATATATAGAAGGGGACATTTATGTTCAGATACAGGAAAACGGATATTACTCCTGAGGAGGAGATGGAGCTGGCGCTTTTGGTCAGAAGGCACCGGTCCGTTCTCTACAATGTCTGCAGGAACATCTTTCCGGACGACATTTACCATATGAATGCGCTGTACAACGATATTATATGCAATCTGTGGAAATCGATGGGTCAGGTTCGGAAGAAGGGTTCCGAAGAGGCATGGGTGCGCCAAATTGCAGCCAATACCGCCGTATCATTTGAAAGGGATGAAAAAAAGGCTCTTACAACGATTCCATTCACACAGGAGATTGTGGAGAACCTGGTGGAAAAGGAGAATAACCTTCTGCTTGACGAGCTGTATGAGTTGGTGGAGCAACTGGATTCAAAGGAAAAAATAGTTATGGAGATGTATCTTGACCGCATCCCGCAGGCGGAAATCGCCCGCAGGCTTGCCCTTACGGAAACCAACGTCTCCACCATGATTGGACGAATAAAAAAGAAATTAATATATTTAAAAGACAACAAGTGAACAATTTGGAGAAAGATTTGGATATGGAGCCCTATTTCAGGGCTTGGGATGCGCAGAAAAAGGCGGTGGAATCTCTGCCGGACATGGAAAGCGGAATAGGCAGGGCGTTGAAACATGGGGGGCATCGGCCCTTCCGGAAGCTGCTCCGCAGGGAGGTGGCCTGCCTGATAGCTGCCGTTGTGATGCTCGCATGGTTGCTGTTCCATTTCAGTAAGGGTATGGGTATGCCCGTCGCCTACATTATTACACTGTTGCTGATGCTTCTCTGCGTGGCGGACAGCATTTATGCCCTCCGGCTCATTACTTTGATTGATCCGATAACCTCCTCCATTCCCGACATGCTGAAGAACTGCGCCAAACTCCGGCTGTTTGAGAAGATTGAGATATTGGCAGCCTTGGTGGTGGTGGCTCCCATGTCCGTTTTTTTTCTGGTACCAGCCATTGAATGGATTTGGAATTCTGTGAACTTTTATTCTGAAGTGTTCGGCGGCACCTTTTCATGGGCAATACTGCTGACAGGTGTTCTGTCCGGTGTGCTGGTAGGCATTTATATATACAGAAGTAACCTTCGAATTATTAAAGAAACAATCAATGAATTGAGAACATATAGGAATCAGAATTAATAGTTGCAACTAAATAATATTGTTATGTCAAGTGTAATTTTTAACAACCGCGAGCATTTCGCCAAAAGAGATGCAAATTTAAAATCAAAGAAATTATTAACCAAAAACATTTTTAACATGAAATCAAAGGTTTTACTGCCCATAATGGCAACGGTTATCCTCGCAGGCGCGATGTTTTTCGCGGGCTGCGAGAAGGAGAAAATAACAAATGAAAACAACACATCCGGTGCTCAGGAAGAAACGGCATTAAATCCTATTGTGCCTGACAGTTCGGTTAAAGAAAAACTTGATGATTTCTTTTCAAAATGGGAGGATACTGTCACAGTAAAGTTCACCGACTGCATCAAAGTGATTAACGGAATGGATGAGTTGAAAAAACTCGGATGTGACGACCTCAAAATTAATTTTAACAAATACAGCCTTATTTGGGGTAAAGTCATGGCGTATCACACAGGATACTCCATTCAAAATCGAACCCTATATTATGACGGCGTGAATGGTACATATCGTTATGATGTCATACTACATGTTGGTGATTCGGGATATGGCGTTGTGTACGGCATTTATTTTTGGGATATTTTCCCTAAAAAGAATTATAAAAGTTTGGTGTTAAACGTTAAAACTATTAAATCATGAAGAAAAGCCAACACTAACCCGCCACATTTCTTTAATTTTGAGAGTTTAGTTAGAAGACAGGGCTCGACGCCTCCCCGGCGCGGCCCTGTTGTAAAAAAAAAAATCCGCATCCATGTAATATTCCATGGGTAAGAAACGTTATAAAATTGAATTATAAACCATAAAAAACACAGCATTATGAAAAAAGTCCTTACATTTTTCCTCGCATTTGCAATGGCGGGCGGCTGCCTTGCCCAGTCCGCACCCTCCTGCGAAATGACCATCGACACCCTTTCGGGGTGCGCCCCCTTCGCAGTGGAGTTCAAGTTCAAATCCGTCAACACCGACACTCTTAAATTCTACACAGGTGACGGACGCGTTTACTGGTTCACCGACACATCGGAATGGAACGCTCCGGTGCGGCACATCTACGAACATGCCGGAGTGTTTGTCCCTGTCGTTGAACTCATCCAATGGGTCTCCCAAAAGGATTCCAACGGGAATGACCAAAAGGTAAGGGATATGAAACTGTATGTGAGCACGGACACCGTGAAGGTCTTAAACTGCCGTAAGTGGAAATGGTTCCCCAAGGATGCCGAATGGACATACATCATGCCTTCGGCATCGGGTCCCGAAGTCCAGCCTTTTGACTTCAGGGTTGAAGGTGACACGGTTATCCAGGGAAGGAACTGCGTCAGCACCACCTTCAAATTCAATTTCTTCAATGTAGCCAACAACATACGTAACATCTGTTTCCATGAATCCGGCGACAGCGTCTTCTATTACAACCCCATCGCAAAGGAGTTCCAGCTGCTCTACAACTTCAACTTGAAGAAGGGGGATTCGTATGTGATATGCCCCTCGCCCGAATATCCCAATGATTCCATCGTGGTCCACATCGATTCCATAAGGGAGGAGACTGTGCACGTGCACCTGCTGCGCGTGCAGTATGTGCACACGGAGTCCATCTCCCACGCTGATAGGCCGAACTCCTGGCAGTTAGGATGGGGAAACAAGGCCGTCATATATGAGACCATCGGTTCTCTGAACTATTTCATGCCGCAGGAGACCGGCTGGAACGATGTCTTTTTCAGCCATCTCTGCCAGTATATCGGAGACGGCATATACTACAAGCGGGATCCTGATGAGAATTGCGACACGGTGACCGGCATCTTTGATGCGGAGATGAACGGTCGCCTGATTGTTTTCCCCAACCCGGCCAGCGGTCAGATACGGCTGCGCTACGAGCAGGGCACACTGCAAAGCCTGCAGGTGTTTAACGCCGTCGGGCAGGAGGTGCTGCGGCAAAACCTTGAGGGCAGCGAACATGTCGTCAACATCTCCACCCTCGCCAAAGGGGTCTATTTCCTGAAAATCGGAACGGACCGCGCCACCGTCGTACGGAAAATCGTGGTGGAATAAAATCCATCTGCAACGTATCATTGCGGTAAAATGTAGAGACGCAAAATTTTGCGTCTCTACAAATCCATTCTGTTCCCGCGGAAGGATTTGCAAGAATAATCAAAATCCTAATACGGAATGCCGCCCCGGTGCGGAAAAATCCCACACCCTATATTATTCCATGGATGGGGAACGTTACAAAAAAAGCCTTGAGGCAGTTGCTTCAAGGCTTTTTTCAGATATGCCGGGAAGACTATTCCGGTTGGATAGCCTCCTGCGGGCAGACGCTGGCGCAGGAGCCGCAGTCCACGCATTCGTCAGCGTTGATGGTGTAGACATCGCCTTCGGAGATGGCGCCCACGGGGCATTCACCGATGCAGGTACCGCAACCGACACATTTTTCAGGATCAATTTTATGAGCCATAACAAGTAGTTTTTTTTGGTTAATAATTAAATGCAAAAATAATCTGTTTCTGAATATCCAAAGCGGATGAAATGAAATTTAAAATCATTTTAAATTATTGGTTAATTTTTCTGACAAATAGGGGGCTGTAAAAGAGGTCTCACAATGGCACAGCTCTTCCGGTGTGCCGGTGAAAATCACTTGTCCGCCTTTATCGCCACCTTCCGGCCCCATTTCGATAACCCAGTCGGCACATTTTATGATGTCAAGATGGTGCTCGATGACCAGGATACTGTGCCCTTGCTGCAGCAGCGCCTCAAAGGTTTTGTACAGGTTCTGCACATCGTGGAAGTGCAGTCCTGTGGTGGGTTCGTCAAAAATAAGCAGTGTCTTCTCCTGGGAACGTCCTTTCCCCAAAAAGTAGGCCAATTTGATGCGTTGTGCCTCACCTCCAGACAGGGTGGAGGAGGATTGCGCCATCTGCAGATAGCCCAGTCCTACATCCAGCAGCGGCTGCAGGCTGTTGCAGATGTTTTGGGCTGTCTTGTCCTCCTTCATCTCTCCAAAGAAGGCTGCCGCCTCGCTGATTGTCATCTGCAGGATGTCGGCAATGCTTTTCCCGTTGACCTTCACCTCCAGAGCCTCATCCTTGTAGCATTTTCCCTTGCATTCCTCGCATGGGATCTCAATGTCGGACATGAACTGCATCTTGATTTTCAGGTGGCCTTCACCCTGGCAGTTTTCGCACCTGCCACCCTCCACATTGAAGGAGAAAAAGCCCGGTTTGTAGCCTCTCGCCTTTGACAGAGGCTGTTCTGCGAACAGCTGGCGGATATGGTCGAAGGCTCCGATGTATGTGGCCGGATTGGAGCGGGATGAGCGGCCGATGGGGTTCTGGTCCACAAAGGATACCGCCCCGATTGCCGAAAGATCACCCTTCAGATGGATGTCATCGAAGCGGTTGCCAGACAGTTTCCTCTGGTTCATCATCCGTTGGAGTGCCGGAAAGAGCAGATCCCTCACCAATGTGGATTTTCCGCTGCCGGAGACACCGCTGACCACCGTCAGCACCTCAAGGGGAATCTCCACGGAAAGGTTATGGATGTTGTGCAGGCTCACGTTCTCCAGCCGCAGGAATTTGTGTGCGGGACGCCGGTAGTCCGGTACCGGAATCTGCCGTTCGCCGCGCAAAAAGGCTGCGGTAATGCTCTCCTTCGATTCCAGCAGCTCCGGCACGCTTCCTTGAAAGACAATGTTTCCTCCCTGGCTGCCGGAATAGGGTCCGGTGTCAATCACCTGGTCGGCGGAACGGATTATTTCTTCGTCATGCTCCACCACCACCACCGTGTTGCCGATGTCCCGCAGCCGTTTCAGCACTTGGATCAGGCGGTTGCTGTCGCGGCTGTGAAGTCCTATGCTGGGTTCGTCAAGTATGTAGAGTGAGCCGACAAGGCTGCTGCCCAAGGAGGCGGCCAAGTGCACCCGTTGGGATTCACCTCCGGAAAGTGTTCCTGAAGGACGGTTTAGTGTCAGATAGCTTAATCCGAGGTCACAGAGGCATTCCAGACGTGTGCGGATCTCTTTCAGCAGCCCCTCCGCGATTTGCTCTTCCTGAGGGGTGTCAAAGTGCAGATTATTGAAAAAGTCAAGACATTTGTCAATCGGCATTCCAATAATCTCCTGGATGTTCTTTCCTCCCACACGGACATATTCCGTCTCCTTGTTGAGCCGGCTTCCGTGGCATACGGGGCAGGTTGTCTTCCCCTTATAGCGGGAGAGCAGGATGCGGTATTGGATTTTGTAGCTGTTCTCCTCCAGCCATTGGAAGAAATAGTCCAATCCGTGGAAATACTGGTTACCGCTCCATAGCAGCCGGTACTCCTTTTCGCCCAGCTTTTCGATTGGCCTGTGGATGGGGAATCCGGATGCGGCGGCGGAGCTGATGAGTTCGTCGCGGTAGGCGGACATCTTCTCCGTGCGCCAGCAGGCGATGGCATCCTCATAGACTGACAGGCTCTTGTCCGGAATAACCAGGTCGGGGTCGATGCCGATGGTGCTCCCGAAGCCTCCGCAATTGGGACATGCCCCGTATGGCGTGTTGAAGGAAAACATGTTGGTGCTGGGTTTCTTGAAAAGAATCCCGTCCTTTTCGAAAAGGTTGGAAAATGAGGTATGCCGTTTTGATTCGGAAGGGTCGTCGCTTTCAAGCGAGCACTGTCCGTTCCCTTCAAAAAAGGCTGTCTCCACCGATTCGGCCACGCGTGCGCGGTTCTCATCGTCCTGCGAGGCGGTGAAGCGGTCTATCAGCAGCCGGATGGATGCAGCGTCCGGCAGAGGGTGTTCGAGCAGCTCCTCAATCGGAACAATCCCCTCAAGGGTGCTCACACGGGTATAGCCCTGTTGCAGCAGCAGCCTGAGATGCTCCTCCGGAGTGCGTCCGGCAGCCGGCCTGAAAGGGGCGTAAAGTGTGAACCGCCTCTCTTCCGGAAAGGAGAAAATATAGTTGCACACATCCTTCACACTGTCCCGACTGACCAGTTCGCCGGAAATTGGGGAGTAGGTCTTTCCCAGACGTGCGAACAGCAGTTTTACATATTCATATATCTCCGTGGCGGTGCCCAACGTTGAGCGCGGGTTCCGGATGTTCACCTTCTGCTCTATGGCGATTGCCGGCGGGATTCCGGTAATCAGGTCGGCATCCGGCTTGTGTATTTTCCCCATGAACTGTCTGGCATAGGCGCTCATGGACTCGATGTAGCGCTGCTGTCCCTCCGCATAAAGGGTGTCAAAGGCAAGTGACGACTTTCCTGATCCGGACAGTCCGGTAATCACAATGAGCCGGTTGTGCGGAATATCAATGCTGATATTCTTCAGGTTGTTAACCCTTAATCCCTTGATGCGGATGCAGGTCCCTTTGCCCATATCCCTTTATTCTTCTATAAGCATGTCGTCCATTGCAATGTCCTTGAAATGGTCGTAGTTGAACAGGTTGCTGATGGAGCTGTTGTTCACCACTCCCTCAATGACTGCGGCAAACAGCTTGCCGGTTGAAAGCACTGTAATCCTGTCGGAGGGTTTTTTAAGCGGAATGGTGTCGGTTACTATCAGCTCTTCCAGTACTGAATTTGCAAGGTTGTCATAGGCGTTTCCTGAAAGTACCGCGTGGACGCACATGGCGCGGACGCTTTTTGCACCAGCCTCCTTTATTGCCTTGGCCGCTTTGCAGAGCGTGCCGGCGGTGTCGACCATGTCATCCACAATCACCACGTTCTTGTCTTTCACATCACCGATAATCTGCAGGTTGGCGATTTCATTGGGGCGCGGACGCTGCTTGTAGCCTATGGCCAGGTCGGCATCAAGGTATTTGGCGTAGGAGGCGGCCCTGCGGGTTCCTCCGGTGTCGGGCGAGGCGATGCAGAGGTTTTCAAAGTTCCTTTTTTTCAGGTAGGGCAGGAAGATGCGCGAAGCGTAGATGTTGTCCACGGGAATGTCGAAAAAGCCTTGGATCTGGTCCGCATGCAGGTCCATGGTGATAATACGGTCCACGCCGGCCGCGGTCAGCAGGTTGGCCACCAGCTTTGCGCCTATCGGGATGCGTGGCTTGTCCTTCCGGTCCTGACGCGCCATGCCGAAATAGGGTATGACGGCAATGATCTTGTGCGCCGAGGCCCTGCGGGCTCCGTCAATCATGTAAAGCAGCTCCATTAGGTTGTCCGCAGGCGGGATGGTTGACTGGACAAGAAACACATCGCATCCTCTCAGGTTTTCGCAGAATGCCGGCTGGAACTCCCCGTCGCTGTAAACGCAGACTTCGGTCTGCACCAGTTCCTGATGATAGGATTTTGCAATCAGTTCGGCGAGTTTGCGGCTCGCTCTTCCACATGCTATTTTAATTGTTGGTTCCATGGTGTATGTGTGTATGGTATAATTGGTTTTGTATTATTCGAAATTATAGCTGTTTTTAGGTACATCCTGCTCTTCGTATCTGCTGCAGTCAAAGTTCAGGTTGGCGTCCGGATTGTCCGGTTTGGCGAAATCGCACTTTTCCAATTTCAGTGTGGGGTCGGCATAGCATTTTTTCATGAACAGGGCCCATACCGGCAGTGCGGTGTTGGCGCCTTGTCCGAGATTTGTGGAGCGGAAATGCGCCGCACGGTCCTCGCAACCCACCCATACGCCGGCAGTCAGCATGGGGGTGTAGCCCATGAACCAGCCGTCGGAGTTGTTGTCGGTTGTGCCGGTCTTTCCGGCCATCGGCATGTCCAGTTTGTAGCGGTAGTGCAGGCGCACGCCGGTGCCGTATTCCACAACGCCCTTCATCAGCTGTACGGTCTTGTAGGCGGAGACCTCATCCATCGCCTCGTTCTGCTCCATGTTGAAGGTGGCTATGACATTCCCTTTATTGTTACATATTTTGGTAATGAAGATGGGTTTCACATAAACTCCCTTGTTGTTGAAGGTGTTGACGGCGCCAACCATCTCATACAGGCTCAACTCGCAGGTGCCCAGACAGATGGACGGGACCGCCGGAATATCGCTGGTGATGCCCATCTTGCGCACCAGGGCGATGATGGCGTTGGGTCCGAAGCGTTTCATAAGGTAGGCGGAGACATAGTTCAACGAATTGGCGAGGGCATCCTTTAGGGTAATCATTTGCCCTGCCTTATAATCATTGGAGTTGCGCGGGGTCCACGGCTCTCCGGTCTCGGTCTCGATGGTGACAGGGAGGTTGGGCACCTTGGTGCATGGCTCGAACTCCTTCTGCTGCATGGCGAAGGTGTATACAAACGGCTTGAATGTGGAACCCACCTGCCGCCGTGCCTGCGTGACATGGTCGTATTGGAAATGGTAATAGTCGGTTCCGCCCACATAGGCCCTAACAAATCCGGTGGATGGATCCATGGCCATCAGACCGCACGAAAGGAACGACTTCATGTAGCGGATGGAGTCCATCGGGGACATAACGGTGTCCTTCTCCCCATTGCAGGTGTAAATCCACATGCGGACCGGTTGGTTGAACACTTTCCGTATCTCCTCGTCGCTCTTACCCTCCTTTTTGAGGGTGCGGTACCGGTCTGAACCTTTCATGGCGCTGGTCAGGATGCGTTCGGTCTGCTCCTCGTTTATGCGGTAGAACGGGGCGTTCTTATACCCTTTCCAGTGTGCGAAGAACTGGGGCTGGAGTGTCTTCACAATCCATTCGTCAACAGCCTCTTCCGCATATTTCTGCATCTTGTAGTTGATGGTGGTGTAGATTTTAAGCCCGTCCTTGTAGATGTCCCACGAACTGCCGTCCGGCTTGCGGTTCTTCTTGTCCTTGGCCCACTGGTTTATGGTCTGCCGGATATATTCCCTGAAATAGGTGGCGATGCCGCTCCGGTGGTCCTGAAGTTTGAAGTGCGAGAGGTCGATGGGCTTGGCCTGGCTCTCCGCGCAGGTCTCCTTGTCGATGAATTTGTACTTGCGCATTTGGGACAAAACCACATTGCGGCGGTTGAGGGCGTTTTCCGGATTGCGCCGCGGGCTGTAGTAGGTGGGCGCCTTAAGCATGCCTACCAGCAGGGCGGATTCCTCAAGGTTCAGTTCGCCCGGGGTCTTGTCAAAGTAGGTTTTTGCAGCCGATTTGATGCCTTGCGACATGTTTCCGAAATCAACCGTGTTGAGATACATGGAGATGATTTCGTTTTTGGAATAGTTCCGTTCCAGCTTGACCGCAACCACCCATTCCTTGAACTTGGTGAAGACCAGTTGGAACACATTCGGGTTGGGATTGCGTGGGAAAAGGTTTTTGGCCAGCTGCTGCGTTATGGTGCTTCCGCCTCCCTTGCGCCTGCCTGTCGCAACCCCGACCGCCACACGGGCCAGCGCCTTCGCGTCGATGCCGGAATGCCGGTAGAATCGGCTGTCCTCGGTTGCGATCAGTGCATGGACCAGATTTTCGGAAAGCTGGTTATATGAAATGTTGGAACGATTCTCAATATAGAATTTCCCGAGCACGTATCCGTCTTCCGAAATCACTTCGGTGGCCAGGTTTGTCTTGGGGTTCTCAAGGTCTTCGAAGGAGGGCATGAATCCCATCCATCCGAGGGATATCAGCAGGAACACCAGGAAGAGGCATGCCCATCCGCCGATGACGATCCTCCACCACCAGCGGTGGAATTTGCTGCTGTTTGTCCTTTTTTTTGCCGTTTGTCCTGTTTTTTTTCTCTTGGTCATGGCGATAGGCTATTGTGTTGCAGACTCCGTTTTCTTAAGTGACATGCCGAACGAGGCTATGCCCCGGACCTTTTCCTCCCTCATCCCTTGGATGAAGCTGAGTGTGTACCGGCCTGACATGGGGAACTTCAGCAGGCTGTATCCGATTTCCAGCTCTTTTACGCGATGCCCCTTCCCCAAAGGTTTTCCGTCCGGCCCGAACAGGATGCAGTGCAGCGTGTCCCGCGAAAGGCGTCCGTCCGGAAGGGTGGTTTTAAGGAAAAGGAAAATGTCCTGCCAGGGGAAGTCGTCGGTATAGCGGAAGTGCATTCCCAGCTGGTACGGCGCGGAGGTGTCCGTTATGTCAAATGTGAAGGTGATGGGGGCGTTCATGTCCCAGGTCTCATTCTTCAGCGTCTGATGCGCTTCAAAGTCATTCTTATCCGTACAGGAGATGAGAATGAGGCAGAGGCAGGTTCCAAGGAAGGCAGGTGCGAGTCGGCGGATGTTCATGGTCAGTCGTTGATTTTTTTGAAGTCATCCATGTTGAAGTCAACCTCCTCCTCCTTGTTCTGGTTCACCTCGGCGTAATCCTCAAGGGCGGATATTTTTTCCCCTTTCTTGTTCAGCGCGATGATTTCCTTTACCTTGTCGGTCGGTAGCGCATAAAGCACATGCGACTGGTCGTTTTTGTACGAATACCACATCAGCCGTTTGAAAATGTCAATCTTATGGCAGGATGCATCCCCTTTGCGGGTGTTCAGCGGAATATGGGTGTTGGGGAAGTTTTTCAGCTCCTCCACATAGGCTTCGTATTCATAGTTAAGGCAGCATTTGAGTTTGCCGCACTGGCCGGCCAGCTTCTGCAGGTTCAGGGTCATCTGCTGCGTTTTTGCAGTGTTGGTGGTGACGGAGCGGAAGTTGTTCAGCCATGAGGAGCAGCAGAGTTCCCGTCCGCAGCTGCCGATGCCTCCGAGGCGGGCCGCCTCCTGCCGCACTCCGATCTGCCGCATCTCGATGCGGATCTTGAATTTGTCGGCCAGGATCTTTATCAGTTCACGGAAATCGATGCGCTCATCGGCCGAATAGTAGAATATGGCCTTGGAGCCGTCGCCCTGATATTCCACATTGTTCACCTTCATGTTGAGCTTCAGGTCCCAGGCGGCATAGCGCGAGCGCATCATTGTCTCCTCCTCCTTCTTCACCACGGTGATCCATTTCTCAATGTCGGTGGCACGGGCCCTGCGGTACAGTTTCTTTGTGACACTGTGCACATTCTTGTTCTGCAGCTGAAGCTTCACCTGTTCGCCCATCATGGAGATAATCCCCACATCGCTGCCGGTGTTTGCCTCAACCACCACAATGTCACCGGTTTCGAACACCTCCTTGGTGGTGGGCAGGGCAAAGAAATCCTTATGTCCGTTCTTGAAACGCACCTCCACAAAAGGGAATCTGTTGGGTAGCCGCTCCTTAGTGTCCCCGCACCAGTCGTATGTTGCCAGTTTGCAGCAGCGGTGCTGGTACAGCGGACGGTTGTTGCCGTTCGGATTTGGAATGTCGCACAGTCCCCGTGTCAGAAATGGGTTGGCAGCTATTTTGTCCGCCTCATAGCTATGGTCGCTGGCAATGTGTATATCTTCTTCAATCTCTTGATTGTCGTTTATAAAATCAGTGTTTTCCATGTGATTTGTGGTCTATCCGTTGAAAGTTACAAAAGTAGTCATTTTCCCAAGATAAAACGCAGTTTTGTCCGAAAAAAGTTTCCGCCTTTCAGTGGAGTGAGGCAGTGGAGCAGGCGTACCTTCTGGCATCACAGATGCGTGTCTCCGTTTTCTCCTTTCCGTGCAATATCGGGTGCAGGTCGCCGGCAATGCCGGTTCCGCGAAGTTTGAGCACCGCCTCCTTCCGGGTCCAGAATGCCGCGAACATCTGTTCAGGGCAGGCCGCCTCACGGATGATGCCGGCTTCCTCCGGATTCATGCAGCGTTCCAGCAGCGCCCCGCTGAAGGTACGGAACGACTCTATGTCAATGCCGACCGGCTGTTTGTCCACCGCAACCGCAAGGCCGTTTTTGCAGTGGCTTATGCTGAAATGGAGGTCGGGATAATCCTGCAGCAGCGGCTTGCCTTTTTTGGTATAGCTGAAGACAAGATCCCTTTTCCCGACAAGTTCGCATAGCATCAGGTAGGTTTTCAGGCAGGCGAAGCGTCCGAAGGTGTGGCTGTAGCTCAGGGCCTGTACGCGCCGTTGTTCCGAAACGAGGGGCAGCAGGCGTGCGACCTCTTCGTCCGTGCATTGTTCCATGTTGTCGAATAGGCTGACAAGCATCCCTTTATGTCAGATTTTTTTCAGTTGGCTGAAACGCTTTCTCCCGAACAGGAAGTAGTCGAGGACGATGCTTCCCGGGTAGAGGGCGGATAACGGATTGTCGTGCCGCGTCTCCTTCCGTTTTTTCCGGCTTTCGGGCAGCATCCGGAAAAAGGCCCTGTGCGCCTTGTAGACCGCATGGAAATCGCCCCAGCCGGTGCTGAGCAGGAAGCGGAACGATGCGGCCGCATCTCCAAGCCATCGGATTGCGAAGACCGGGAACAGCCTGCGTTTGGGGAGGTTCTTGTAAAGCATCAGCCAGTTGTTGCGGAAGTTGAGATATGTTTTCCGGGAAGATGACTTGGGCAGCGTGGCCCCTCCGAGGTGGTAGGCTATGGATTCCGGACAGCAGGCCACCTTGTAGCCTGCGTTGCGTACCCGCCAGCAGAAATCAATCTCCTCCATGTGGGCGAAGAAGTCGGCGTCCAGTCCGCCCAACCTGTGGTACACATCGGCACGGACAAACATGCAGGCGCCGGTGGCCCAGAAAATGTCGCAGGTCCGGTCATATTGACCTTCGTCCTTCTCCAGTGTGGAGAAGATTCTTCCGCGGCAGAAAGGGTACCCGAAGCGGTCAAGAAAGCCGCCGGCCGCCCCCGCATACTCAAAACGGTCCTTTTCCAGTTGGGAGAGCAGTTTCGGCTGGCAGACCGCCGTGTCAGGATGTGTGTCGAGATAGGCGGTGACCGGTTCGGTCCAATTCGGGGTCACCTCCACATCGGAGTTCAGCAGGCAGTAGTATTCCGCGTCGATTTGTGCGAGGGCGCGGTTGTATCCTTCGGCGAAGCCGTAGTTCTTGTCCAGAAGAATCAGCCGCACATCGGGATAGTTGTTCCGGACATAATCCACCGACTGGTCGGTGGAGGCATTGTCCGCCACATAGATGGCGGTGTCCCCGCCGGTGTGTGCCGTCACGGAAGGAAGGAATGATTCCAGCAGATTTCTGCCGTTCCAGTTCAAAATTACCACTGCAGTTTTCATGCGCTCAAAGAAAGTGCAAAAGTAAACAAAACCGCCGTTACTTTGTATAAATATCCGAAAAAATACTTCATATTTGTTTTTTTGCTACTTTTGCACGTTTTTCCAAGTGCATATTCAGCATGAGCAAAAAAGAGACAGACACCTATTTTTCAAGATATTTTGAGCAATATGACTCAATGGCGCCCGAAGATGTTCTGCCGGAAGGATGCCGCATGGCAGCCAGAGAGGCGTTCCTGAGGGAGGGCATGCCGGACCGTTCGGAGGAGGCATGGCGCCGGTTCCCGTGGGATCAGGTTGTGGGCAAGCCGTATCAGCTGCGCCTGCAGCCGGAGGAGTACCGTCCCATGGAATCCTTTTTCCAGTGTTCCACCAAGGACATCAATTCCGAGATGTTCCCTTTCCTGAACGGCTGGTACCTGCACTGCAACGCCCCGCTGACCCGTTTCCCGAACGGGCTGGTGGCCGGCAGTCTGCGCGAGGCGCTCCGCATCTGTCCTGAAATGGTAACCCCGTACCTCGACAGGCTGTCCGCCGATGCCAACGGGTGGGTCCGGTTCAACCAGGCCCTATGGCAGGACGGTTTCTTCGTTTATGTGCCGGACCATGTCAAGGTGCATCATCCCATCCAGTTGGTGAATATGGTCAATTCCGTGGAGGATATCATGGTGCAGCCGCACAACCTGATTGTGCTTGGGGAGGATGCCTCCCTGAAACTGGTACATTGTGACGAGTCGCTGGAATGCAACGATTCATTCATAAACACTGTGACTGAAATCCAGGTGGGCGCCCATTCCCGTTTTGACTATTACAAATTGGAGAACAAGGACAACCGCTCCTCCATGGTGAACCATCTGTTTGTCCGTCAGGAGGAGGGCTCAACTGTAAACACCCATACAAATGTCTTCAATGGCGGCCTGGTGCATAACACCATTCGTGTCGACCTGGCCGGACCTCATGCAAGTGTGCGGAACAACGGGCTTTATCTTGCGGACGGCAGCCAGCAGGTCACCAATGTCGTGTTTGTGCGCCATCGTGCCACGGACTGCACCAGCAACCAGATGTATAAAGGTATTCTGGACGGCTCCGCCCAGGCCTCGTTCATGGGTCATGTGCTGACCGACCCGCATGCGCAGCGGACCGAGGCGCATCAGATCAACCGCAACATCCTGCTGACGGGTACTGCGCGGATTTTCTCAAAACCTTTCCTGGAGATCTATGCTGACGATGTGCAGTGCACGCATGGGGCCACAGTGGGGCAGCTGGATGAGGATGCCATCTTCTACCTGCGTTCACGCGGCATCTGCGAGCAGAACGCGCGGATTCTGCTGATGCATGCCTTTACAATGGAGGTGATTGACCAGATGGATATCCCCGCCTTGCGCGACCGGATGGAGAATCTGGTGTCCAAACGTCTTTCCGGCGAAAGCATCAACTGCGGCAGCTGCATGCAGTGCAGCCGGAAGTTCGATTTCCAGATAGAGGCGCCTGATTTTTAAAATTCGAATGTGCGGCAGCCGCCGGTGAAGGGACTCTCCGTGCTGATGCGGACGTGGACCGTTTCGTCCGGCAGCAGCTCCGCGATGTTTTCCGGCCATTCTATAAAGCAGTATTCGCCGCTGTAAAGGTATTCCTCCACGCCAATCTCTTCCGCTTCCTGCAATGATTTGAGCCGGTAGCAGTCAAGATGGTGGATTTTTTCTCCATCGGGCAGCGCATAGTCGTTGACGATTGCGAATGTGGGGCTGTCTGCATGGTCGGGACTCTTCAGATACCGGCATACGGCATGCATGAAGGTGGTTTTTCCGGTACCCATCTCCGCATGAAGGGCGAAAACCCTTGCCTGCGGGAAGGTTGTCAGCAGGGCTTCCGCCGCGATGGAAAGGCTTTCCGGTGTGGGACATTTGATGACTGGCATGTTTCTGAATCTTTGCCGAAAAAACGGAAGTTTGGAAGAAATCGTATCCATTTTGTAAATTATATGTATATTTTTTTTACTTTTGCAAAATCCTCATTTTTCAGTAAGGGTTGATTAATATACAGAAAAACAATATAATATAAAATTTAGACAACAGAATCATGGGAAATGGTGATGTGAATGGTGAAACAGCCGTTGCGCCCGCGGTCCGCTACTCGGACGAGGAATTGCAGGAGTTCAAGGAGTTGATTCTTGAAAAACTTGACAGAGCGCGTAAGGACATGGAGAGTTTTCAGAGCGCCATGAACGGTTCGTCGGGCAACGACACAACCGACACGGCTCCGACCTTCAAAATTTTGGAGGAGGGACAGCAGACACTGTTCAAGGAGGAGAACGCCCAGTTGGCCGCCCGTTTGGAGAAGTACATTAAGAACCTTGAGGCTGCGCTCATCCGTATTGAAAACAAGACTTACGGGATTTGCCGCAAAACCGGCCAGCTGATCCCGAAGGAGCGTCTGCGTTCGGTCCCCCACGCCACCTTGTCGGTTGAGGCGAAGCTGGAGGACAAAAAGAAAAAATAGCGGAGTTGAAAAGGAAATCAGTTTTCATAGCTCTCCTCATCATGGTGCTGCTTGTGGCGGACCAGGCGTTGAAAATTTGGGTCAAGACCCATATGTCGCTGGGCGATGATAATCCCATGCTCGGCCAGTGGTTCAGTTTGCATTTTATTGAAAATGACGGCATAGCGTTTGGGATGGTTTTTTGGAGCCGTCCTATCGGGAAGGTTCTGCTCACGCTGTTCCGGCTTGTGGCATCATTCTTTATCCTATGGGCCCTTCACCGGATGTTGCGGAGCCGGGAAAAACAGCCTTTCGGGCTGCTGCTCTGTACGGCGCTTGTGTTTGCAGGGGCTGTGGGCAATGTGGTGGACTGCCTCTTTTACGGACGCATCTTCTCCCTTTCCGATTATTTGGGGCCGGTCGCAGTCCTGTTCCCCGATGCGGGAGGATATGCGCCGCTCTGTCAGGGCAGGGTGGTGGACATGCTCCAGTTCGACCTCTTCGATGTGCCGTTGGGAGGCGGAAGGTATTTCCATTTCTTCCCGGCAATTTTCAACCTGGCCGATTCCTATATCACCGTCGGTCTGCTGGCGCTGCTCATTTTCCAATGGCATTCCCTTTCCCGTTTCGTCGCATCGTTCGAAAAACCTGAAAAAGCACCGGACGATAGCGCAGAAAAAGCGGAAAAATGTGCCAATTGACGGATTCCTTTTTTCAGGAAATAGACCCCTTTTGCGAGGGTGGAGATGTTGAAAAACGACAGGGCCGCGCCGTGGAGGCGTCGAGCCCTGTTGTAACATTCGTTTTTATTTCTTTTTGTCGAACAGGTAGTAAAGGGAGAATTCCAGATTGTTCAAACCCACTTCTGCCCTTAACTCATGGTTATAGCTTC
>CACYHG010000055.1:0-2162 GCA_902774175.1 uncultured Bacteroidota bacterium | reverse complement strand
GGTAACTGATACCAGGACGCAGACCGATGTATATCACGTCAAAACCATGGTTGGCATCAAAGTTTCCGGTGGCATCCGCAAACAGTGAAAGCCGGTCCAACCGGAGAAAGGTGTAACGGACATAAGGGTTCAAATACCATCGAAAATCCGACATATCTTTTGTAATAACAGTTTTTTCAGGATTATTGTATACCATTTTCACCTGTCCGGTCCAGTATTCCAAACTTGTACCTAACCCCATTGTCCAGTGCGGGTTGAAGGAATAGCCTGCTTCGGGTGTGAAATGATAAAAATTAATTATGGATAAAGATAAAGATGATTGGGCATTATAGCCCAGGCTTCCTCCGACATACCATTGTGCTGCGGCCTGTTTTGCACTGAAAACCATGAATGTCATGGCGATTGCCAAAACTTTTGTACTTTTCATTTTGCTTGTGATTAAAATGATTATAATAAAGTTTTCATAACATTAATGCTTTAACATAGCAAATTATTACAGCATCATATAAAACATCGCTCCTGCGAGGATTGCTGTTGCCATTATGGGCAGAATTTTGTGTGTTGTCATATTCTTTTTTTATTATTAGAATCAAGCTACTGACATTTTTCCGCCTTTCGGCGCGGATGCGCTTTCGCCTTCCCCCACCCGAGAAACACTGGACGTTTTTTACACCGTTCTGCTTGAACCACCTCCAGGTTTCCATCTGCTTGAACCACCTCCAGGTTTCCACAAAGGTGGCGGGAACCATGTTTGCGCTTTTACAAGTCCGCCGCTTGTCACCCCCACCTGTTCGGTTCCTTTTAAGGCAGGGGCAGCGTCAGCCTACAGGCGGGTCGGTGCTACAGATAATATGGTATTGGATATCGATGTTTCTGGAATCATAGTTTCCGTTGGAACGGCCTTGGCCAGTCTTCCGAGGGAAGAGGTCAGATATAGGACAGGAGAGTGTCAGGCGCGGACAAAAGGACAGGAACAGTTGCTCAAGCTGCCTGCTGGCACCGTTCTGCGCAGAAAGCGCACCTGACAGCAGCAGCGCGACTTCCCCAATAGGCCAAATCACACCATCCGGAGTCACCATCGGCAGACTCCTATCACCTCCGTTCCGTTTTATGCGCAAACCACAAATCATTGCATATAACATGTTTTTATACTATCTCCTGTTTTTGACAAACATCTCTGTCTTTTTTACAAAGTTACTCACTCTATGCTTACGATTTACAAGTGAATGATATGCACAACCCCATTTTTCACATGCCAAATCCCATTTTATCCGATTGGCATAAGCACAGCATTCGTTTTAGTTGTACTTTTGCATCCAAAAATTGTTGCGCAGTATGATCACTGAACATGTTTTGAACACTTCCATGATAAGGGATATTTTTGACATGGAGAAGATGAACCGTGAGAAAAACTTTCTTCTGGATTGGATTACATTTGTAAACAATTCATCATCGGTTTATGAAAAAATATCATTCGGCACCCCATACCGTACAGACGCGCCGCAAGTGCTGTTGGCGGAAGAGGGTGACGCAAAAGTGAAATTCTTTCATAAGCCATTTCTGGTCAAAAAAGGAGATCTGATTCTCAAGCCTGCGGGGACGCTGTTTTCCATACAGTCCGTCAGCAAGGACTGGAAAATGCGCATGGTTGAATTCAGAATGCCTCAAGCCATGCGGAAAAAGTACCTGTTCTTCCATTTGGATATCATTGAACTGTCAAACCGGAACTTTCAACGGATCAAAAGCCATTTCGACATGATCACCGATTATCTGAATGAGCGGGAAAAGCTGGCCTGTTCCATCGAACATCAGGTGCTTGCCATGCTGAACTTCATCAACATCGTCTATGCGGACAAACTGAGAAGCAGGCAGCGGAAAAAACGTGTTGAAATCCTGTTTGAAGATTTCATGGAGGAGTTGCTGAAGGAAAAGGATACCTTTTCAAGGAATGCCTCCTATTATGCGGACAAACTGAAAATCGCACCAGGTTACCTTGGCAACGCGGTGAGGGAGGCCAGCGGGAAGTCGGTACAGCACTGGATTAACAGCATGACACTCCATACGGCGCAGGAGCTGCTGGCAGGGAACAGTGACAGCATAAAGAATCTCGCCACAAAACTGGGGTTCGAGGAAGCCTCCTCCTTCTCCCGCTTCTTCAAAAA
>CACYHG010000054.1 GCA_902774175.1 uncultured Bacteroidota bacterium | reverse complement strand
CGGGCAGGAAGCCGGCCTCGAGGACCTTGGCGCAGCCCACGACGCACATCGCGGCCATCACATAGGAGGCCCACCGCCAACTCAGCGGCAGGCAGAGTGGCAGCAGGAAGAGGCAGGCCACCTCCGCTTTTTCAATTACACCACATGTTTTCAATAACTTATCCATTGCACACACTCCGTGCGTTGCCTGTCACATTCAATTTGCAGCAGGCACACAATAAAAAGCAAAAGTACTAAATTAATTACAATGTATGACACTTCCGCGAGACTTTTTTTCAACAATTTCACATAAAAAGATCGGCAGCGATCCCATCGGCGAAAAGCAGCCCATCTTCGGTCAGAACCAACTGATTGTCCGTAAGTTTATAATAGTTTTCGGGATAATGCCGCAACTGTCTCCGGATGTGGGTGACCGTTTCCGCGCCCCACAGCCCGCGCACCTTTTCAAGGTCACAGCCCCAGCAGGTGCGCAGCGAGGTCATGACATACTCCTCGTATTCCATTTCCGGGGTGAGCAGTTCGCGTTCAAAGACCGCCCCTTCCAGATCGTCCCATCCTTTTCCGTCGGAAAGGTCGGACACACACCGGCAATAACCGCGCACATCGGGCAGGTTCCACTGCCGGCGGTGCGGCAGGTATGAGTGCGCCGCAGGCCCGAATCCGAGATATGGTTGCTGCCGCCAGTAGGCGGTGTTGTGCCGCGACCAGGCCTCCCCCCTGCAGAAACTGGAGACCTCGTAATGGGTGAACCCCGCATCACGCAAATATTCCCACACCAATTTGCGCTGGGCCTCCGTCACATCCTCCGAAGGGAGCCGCTCAAGCCCCTTCCGGAGCTGAAGTTCCAGGATACTACCCTCCTCAAGTGTAAGCTGGTAGCATGAGAGATGTGGCAACTGTGAGAGCCTGCGCAGGTCACTTTCCAGCTGCTCCAATGTGCTGCCTGGCAGGCCGTAGATCAGATCGGCCGAAATGTTATGGAAACCATGTTTTTCCGCCAGTGTCAGGGCCTGCTCAGCCTGCGCGGAGGTATGCAGGCGGCGAATCCGTTTCAGAACCTCGTCCGAAAAGGACTGCACTCCGACGCTCAGCCGGTTCACAGGCGTATCGCGCAATCCACGGAAATATTCGTCGGTCAACTGGTTGGGATTGGCCTCCAATGTAATTTCCGCATCAGGCGACAAACCGAAAATTTCATCCGCAAGGGAAATCAGTTTTCCGATTTCAGCAGGTGCCAGCAGCGATGGGGTTCCACCGCCGAAATAGAGGGAATCCGCAGGCACACCGGACAATTCGTCCGCACGGAGCCGCATCTCCTTTTGCAGGCATTCCAAAAACAATGGGATTTCCGCACAGTGCGTGTCGGAATAAAACGCGCAGTAACTGCACTTCCGCAGACAGAAAGGGAAGTGGATATAAAGGGATGGCATCGGTTAGTCCACCGGTATCTGGACGTCAAGCTCCACCGTCTCCCCCTTGACAAGGTGCAGCATTGCGGCGCCCTTGTGCCCGTCTATTTCGGCCACAACCTTCAGTTTTGCCTCGTTGCGCCACGTGTGTTCCAGCCGTCCGTCGGGACCGGTTGTGCCGACAAAACGGACACTGTCGGCGAATTCGGGCTCCCCGATGTTGATGTTGCAGCCGGGAACCACTTCGTTGGAATTGCCGTTACGCAGATACCGCGCCGTTATAATAGCCTTACATACCGCCTCTTCGCGGCAGGAGACCATACAGATGCCCATCATGAGCAAACAGGCCGTGACGACCCAAAATCCGATTCTTTTTCCCATCTTGATATCGGTTAATAGATTGTTGAAAAAAATAATCTGTTAAAACTACTTTCCGTATTTGAAAAAATGCTAATATTGCAAACTTTTTTGACATGCAAAAGTACAAGAAATAAAGATATGAGGACGGATTTTTCCGATTTTTTTTAACACAAAAGGGATAATATGCGCAAAAACATCATTTTCATTATTTTATGCAGCCTGGCAGCAGGGCTTTCCCCAACCGTGAAGGCACAAAAAGGGGCTGCGGAACCTAAAAAAGGAGCACAAATGGAGCAACAGACCATGGTCACGATTGAAACAAACAAAGGCACATTGAAGGTGAAATTGTACAACGAGACGCCGCTTCACCGCGACAATTTCATAAAACTTGCGAGGGAGGGCTACTTCGACAGCCTGCTTTTCCACCGCGTCATACAGGACTTCATGATACAGGGGGGCGACCCTGATTCAAAACATGCCGCGCCGGACCAGTCGCTGGGCATGGGCGGACCGGACTACACCGTTCCGGCCGAATTCAACAAGAACCTCATCCATAAGAAGGGCGCATTGGCCGCAGCCCGCGACAACAATCCGGAAAAGGCCTCATCCGGCTCCCAGTTCTACATAGTGCAGGGCAAAGCCTGGACCGACGGGCAGCTGGACGAAATCTGCCGGAGGTACGGGCTCAGCTACACCCCGCAGCAACGGAACATCTACAGGACAATCGGAGGTACACCTTTCCTTGACATGAACTACACCGTGTTCGGAGAGGTTGTGGAAGGGCTCTCGGTCATCGACAGGATAGCATCGGTGAGGACAAACCGCGAGGACCGTCCGGTGGAGGATGTCCGGATAATTTCCGTCCGTGTGGAAGAATAACGAAAACAACATTGAAGAGATATGGCCAATTTAGAAGAATTCAGGAAAGAGATTGAGCAGTTCCGCTCTGAAAAGTTGGAGGAGATCGAACAGTTCCGCTCACGTTTTTTGGGCAAAAAAGGGTTTCTGATCGCCCTTTTTGATGAAATCAGGAACATCCCGCCTGCCGAGAGAAAAGATTTTGGGCAGAATGTGAACAATTTGAAACAAAGAGTGTTGGAACGGTACAACGAGCTGAAGGCCGCCTGCGAGGCAAAACAGGCCGGTCCGGAAGGCCCCGATGACCTCACCCGTCCCGCCAACCGCATCACGACCGGCGCAAGGCACCCGATTTCGATTGTGACCAAACGGCTGTGCGATGTCTTCCGCAAAATCGGATACACTGTGGCGGAGGGTCCCGACATTGAGGACGACTGGCACAATTTCGGCGCCCTGAACTTCGCGCCAGAACATCCGGCACGGGACATGCAGGACACCTTTTTTGTGGAACCGGGCATCCTGCTGCGCACCCACACCTCACCAGTACAGTCAAGGGTGATGGAGGCGAACAAGCCGCCCATCCGCGTGGTATGCCCCGGACGCGTGTTCCGCAACGAGGCGATAACCGCCCGTGCCCACTGCATTTTCCATCAGGTTGAGATACTCTGCGTCGATGAGGGGATCTCCTTTGCCGACCTCAAGCAGACCTTGGACTACTTTGTGAAGGAGATGTTCGGCAAAGAGCGCAAGATAAGGCTGCGCCCCTCCTACTTCCCCTTCACCGAACCGTCTGCCGAGATGGACATAAGCTGTGACATCTGCAACGGAAAGGGCTGCAACATCTGCAAGGGCAGCGGCTGGGTGGAGATTCTCGGCTGCGGCATGGTTGACCCGAACGTGCTTTCGCTCAACGGCATCGACCCGGAGAAATACAGCGGTTTCGCCATCGGCATCGGTGTGGAGCGGAGCACACAGCAGCTGTTCAAGACAAAGGACATACGGCTCTTTTTCGAGAACGACATCCGTTTTCTACAACAATTCGAGGCACTTTGACAATCAAAATGACAATTAAAAATATTATCAACTTATAAACTTGGTTTTTATGAAAAAACTGTTCCTATTGCTATTTGTCTGCCTGTTTGCAGCATCGCAGACATCGTTTGCACAGATTCCGGGAGATATGACCGGAGCAAAGAAAGCGAAAAAGTCCGACCTTAAGGCCCAGGTGCCTGTGGACAAAAATGTACGGCTGGTGCACATGGACAACGGGCTGACCTATTACCTGCGGGTCAACAAGAAACCGGAGGGGCGCATCCAGTTCCGGTTGGTCACAAACGCCGGTTCCATTCTGGAGGACGACTCCCAACAGGGTCTGGCCCACTTCTGCGAGCACATGGCCTTCAACGGAACCGAACACTACCCGCACAACGCCATGGTCTCCGAACTGCAGAAGGCCGGCGTGGCGTTCGGCAGCCACATCAACGCATACACCTCGTTTGACGAGACCGTCTATTTCGTGAACATGCCCAACACTCCCGAAATGATAGAGATGGGCATGAAAATCCTGGACGGTTGGGCATCCAAACTGCTCTTCGACCAGAAGGAGATCGAGGCCGAACGCGGCGTCATCCATGAGGAATGGCGCGGTGCGCTGGGCGCGGGCGACCGTCTGAGGAAGAAGACATGGCCCATCATGCTGAAAGGTTCGAAATATGCCGACAGGCTGCCGATCGGCACCGAGGAGGTGATAATGAACTTCAAGCGTGAGGAGATCGTACGCTTCTACAAGGACTGGTACCGCACCGACCTGCAGGCCGTCATCATCGTGGGCGACTTTGACATGGAACAGATGGAGGCAAAGGTGAAGGAGTATTTCGGAGGCTACAAGAAGACCGAAAACCCCAAACCGCGCACCTACTTCCCCATCCCCGACAATCAGGAGCCGCTGTTCGCAATCGCCACCGACAAGGAGGCTACATCCACCACAATCGAGCTTATCTGGAAGCATAAGAAAGCTCCGCAGGGCACCATCGGCGACTACCGCCAGAGCCTTGTCCGCAGCCTGGCCAACGGCATGATCATCGCCCGTTTCGGCGAATTGTGCGAAAAGGCCTCCGCCCCTGTGATTTCCGCATACGGCGCATACGGCGGGTTCCTTGGACGCGACTGCGACGCCTTCACCCTGTACGCCTATCCGAAGGACAACCGCATGGAGGAGGCCGTGCGCCTGCTGCTGACCGAAATGAAGCGCATCGACCAGCACGGATTCCTGCAGACCGAACTTGACCGCCAGAAGGAGGAGCTGCTGGACAGCTACCGCAAATCGGCCAAGGAGGCTGACAAGACCCCGTCAACCAGTCTTGCAGACGAATATACCCGCAACTTCCTGAACGGCGAATGCATCCCCGGAATCCGCAGGGAGAACAGCTATGCCAAGGAGTTTGTTCCTGGCATCACGCTTGAGGAGGTCAACGCAGTGGTGGCCGACTGGATCACCGACAACAACCTGATTTTCTACCTGACAGCACCGGAAAGGGAGGATCTGAAGGTGCTCACGGAAAAGGAGGCAATGAAGATAATTCAGGAAATGAAGGGAGTGCAGACGGAACCTTGGGTGGACAATTTCAAGGAGACCCCGCTCTTCGACCAGACGCTGGCAGATGTCACCCCGCGCGTCAGCAAGGTGAACCAGCCGCTGGACTACACTGAATACACCCTGCCGAACGGCATCCGCTTTATTGTCAAGAAGACCAACTACAAGGAGGACGAGATCCGCATGAGGTCATTCGCACGCGGCGGCGCCTGCCTGTACAGCGACGAGGAGTCCTTCCTTGTCAGCATGACCGACGGCTTCATTGACGATGCGGGTATCGGAGAATTCTCCTCCACACAGCTTGAGAAGAAACTGAAAGGAATGACAATTTCCATCAGCCCCTCCATTTCGGACCGCAGCCAGGGCTTCAGCGGCTCCTGCTCGCCCAAGGATCTGGAGACACTGCTGCAGCTGCTGAACCTCTACTACACCTCCCCTCGTAAGGATCAGGAATCCTTTGACAAGAATCTCCAGGCGCTCCGCACACAGTACAAGGCTTTGGCAGCCTATCCGCAGGTCGAGCTGCAGAATGTGATGATCAAAACCGCCTATCCGGACTACAAGCGCTTTATCGGCATCCCGACCGAGGCCGATTTCGACAAGCTGAATCTTGACCGGATGTACCAGATTTTCAGGGAGAGGTTCAAAGACGCCTCAAACCAGACATTCTTCTTTGTGGGCAACATCACCGATGATGATATAAAAATCATTGCAAAATACCTGAACAACCTGCCCACAGGCGGTGAGCAGAAAAACGAGAAGGACCATGATGTATCCCCAAGACTTGCCGCCGGCGTGACCCACGGCTTGGCAATCAAAGGCACCGAGAAGATGTCGATTGTGATCATGCAGGGCGAAACCGAGGGCTTTGACGCCACACAGAGGAACCGCCGCATGGCCGACATGCTTGGCGAATGCGTGCAGATTTCCACCACGGAGATCATCCGCGAGAAGATGGGTGACGCCTACAGTCCGCGTGGCAGCGTGGGATACACACTCGAACCTGTCCCGACCGTATACTGGGTGTTCCAGATCCAGTGCGACCCCAACAAGAGCGGGAAGGTTGAGAAAGCCGCTCTGAAGGTGCTCAAGAAATATGCGAAGAAGGGACCGGACGCCGAAACTCTGGCCAAGGCCAAGGAGCAGATGATCAAGAGCCGCGAGACGCAGCTGCAGGAGAACGGTGCCTGGATGAACATAATCTACGGTTCATATTATTATAATGAAAACAGGGACGAGGTGATTGAAAAATACAACGAATGGGTGAACTCCATCACTGCTGAGGAGGTTCGCGACATGGCCAAAAAGTTCTTTGACTTCAACCACTACTCCGTCACCACATTGAAACCTGAAAACACAAAGTAACGAAACATGGATAAAAAATTCAAAATCATCAACACAACGTTGGGATGGGTGGTCGGACTGCTGGCCACAATGGTCTACTTCATGACCGCGGAGCCCACCGTCAGTTTCTGGGATTGCGGCGAATACGTTGCCACGGCCTGTAAATTGCAAGTGGGACACCCTCCCGGGGCGCCAACATTCCAGCTGCTCGGCTGCCTCTTCGCGATGTTCGCGCAGGATGCCGCACACATCGCCATCTGCATCAACCGGATGTCGGCACTCTGCAGCGGGCTCACCATCATGTTCCTTTTCTGGAGCATTTCACTCTTTGCAAAACGTCTTGCCCAAAAGTCTGGCAAGGAGATGGGCGTTGCGCAGCTCATCGCCGTCTTCGGCAGCGCACTGATCGGTGCGGCCGCCTACACCTTCTCCGACACCTTCTGGTTCTCGGCGGTGGAGGGCGAGGTCTATGCAATGTCATCCTTCTTCACCGCATTGGTCTTCTGGGCCATACTGAAGTGGGATCAGGTTGCTGACGAGAACGGTTCCTACCGCTGGCTGATACTTATCGCCTACCTGGTGGGACTCTCCATCGGCGTGCACCTGCTGAACCTGCTTACGCTGCCGGCCATGGTGCTTGTTGTATACTTCCGCAAGTACAAACCGACAACAAAAGGTGTCATCTACGCCCTTTTGCTCTCATTTGTCATGATAGCGTTGATCCTGTGGGGAATTGTGCCTTGGATCGTGAAACTGACCGGAGCCTTCGAGCGCATTTTCGTCAACGGGTTCCTGCACGCCCCCTTCAACACCGGCGCAATTGTCTTTTTCGCCCTGATCATCGGGCTGATAGTATGGGGTGTGCTCTATTCTGAAAAGCACAGGAAACGGCTGCTGAACATTCTCACGCTCTGCTTCGCCTTCATACTGATCGGCTACTCCACATTCTTCATTCTGGTGATCCGTTCCAACGCCAACACGCCGCTGGACGAGAACAACCCGGACGACGCCGTGGCGCTGCTCTCCTATCTCAACCGCGACCAGTACGGCAAGACGCCGTTAGTGTACGGTCCCTACTACAACACCCCTATCAAGGACTACAAAAACGGAAAGCCCTCCTACGTCAAGAACTACGTGGTACGCTACAACGGCGACGAGGTTGCCTCATTCTTCGAGGAGAAGGATGCCAGGAAATTCATGGATGAGAACAAGGAAAAATATGCCAACGGAAAACTGACCATCCGCGGCGAATATGTGATCGGTGACAACCGCGAGAATTCCGAAATTGTCTATGACGGCAACTACTGCACATTCTTCCCCCGCATGTGGAACCGCGAAGGTCCGCGCATCCGCCAGTACAAGATTTGGGCGGACATCCGTGACGAATACGAGAACATCGGAGGCCAGCGCGTGCCGCGCACACCCTCCTTCGGAGAGAATCTGAAATTCTTCTTCAAATACCAGATTGGCTACATGTACGGCCGCTATTTCATGTGGAACTTTGTCGGACGCCAGACAGTTGACCAGGGGTTCGGCGGAAAGCGCACCGGCAACTGGATTTCCGGCATAAAGTTCATCGATGAGGCCCGCCTCGGACCGCAGGACATGCCGAAACACATGAAGAACCCGGGCAACAACCGCTATTTCTTCCTCCCGCTGATTCTGGGACTGGTCGGTCTGATTTACCAATTCAAGAAGGATCCGCACAGCGGCATGGTGATTCTGGCGCTCTTTGTCATGACAGGCATCGCCATCGGAGTTTACCTGAACATGTACGCCTACCAGCCGCGCGAACGTGACTATGCCTTTGCAGCCTCCTTCTACGCCTTCGCAATGTGGATCGGATTAGGCGTATATGCCATTTTCGACGGACTGAAGAAGAAGGTCAACCCGACCGCTTCCGCCATCCTTGCCACTGCCGTCTGTGTAACGGTGCCGGCAATAATGGGGGCGCAGAACTGGGACGACCACAACCGTTCCAACCGCTTCCTTACCCGCGAGATCGCCAAGGCCTACCTTGATTCCTGCGCACCGAACGCAATCCTGTTCACCAACGGGGACAACGACACCTTCCCCTTGTGGTACATGCAGGAGGTTGAAGGCTACCGCACCGACATCCGGATATGCAACCTTTCCTTGGCCGGAACCGACTGGTATCTCGACCAGATGAAGCGCAAGGCCTACGACGGCGAACCTGCACCCATCAGGATGACCAAGGAGATGTACAAACAGGGAACCCGCGACATGCTGGTTGCCAGGAACGAGATCAAGACACCGCAGAATCTGGCCAACGTGATGAAGGATGTAATGTACAACCCGCAGAACAACAAACGGGATGCATACATCCGCACCACCCATTTCTATCTGGATGTGGACAGGCAGAAGGTGATCGCCAACGGCACCGTCCATCCCAGCGATACGGACAAGATTGTGGACCGCGTGGTCTGGAGCATGCCTAAAGAGACCATCTACCATACCAGCGGAAACGACACAGTCATGATTGTCTCCAAGGCATACATCGCAATGATGGACATTCTGGCCCACAACAATTGGGACCGTCCCATCTATTATGTGGCGACCACAGGCTCCGAGTCCTTCTTCGGACTTGACAAGTATTTCCAGATGGAGGGTCTGGCCTACCGGCTGGTCCCCGTCATTGACGACAATCCTAACACGCTTGGCGGACTCTATGGAAGAATCAATCCGGATGTGCTCTATGAAAACGTCAAGAAATTTGATTTCAGCGAGTATGCCAATCCGGACGTGTATTTCAGCGAGGACTACACCAGAACCGTCATCAACCTGAAGATGTTCATGCTCCGTCTGGCAGACGCATTTGTGGCCAACCAACGGCCGCAGGAGGCTCGCGAAGCGCTGAACCTCTGCTACAAATGGTTCCCGCAACAGACAATCCCGTATGAGAACATGGACCTCTACCTTGGCGAACTCTATTTCAAATGCGGACTGCCTGAGGCCACCCGCGAGGGTGTGAAACTGTTCAACGACTACGTCGGACAGATGGAGCTGGAGAACCGTTATTTCGCCAAATTCAAGGGCAAGAACCTGGAGATTGTGCGGGACGAATGGGAACGCAACCGCGCCATTTGCGACCGGATTGCCTACCTTGCACAATTCTATCAGACTGATGATGCAAAACTTAAGGAGGAAATGAAGGCTCTGGCCGACAGGGCCGCCGCACAACGGTAATTTCCCAAACCGATTTCAGAAAAAAGCGGTGTCCACGGACACCGCTTTTTTTATTGCTGCAAAAAATCCTTCAGGTAATCGATCTGGCGGCGGTCCCGTTTGGTGGGACGGCCTATGCCGGCGTCGCGGTGTTCGGTCTGCATCCTGGCGATGCGCACCCGCTCGTACTCCTCCGGCGATGTCAGGTCCTCGTAGAATTCCGGCACCTTGGCAGCCGGAATCCGTGATTTCGGGGCGTCCAGCACACGCACGGTCTTCAGCAGCGCGCCAATCCGCACCTGCACCTCCTCCCCCTCCTTCACCTCTCGGGCCGGCTTGCAGTTGTTGCCGCCAACCTTCACCTTGCCCGCATTGCAGGCCTCGGTCGCCAACGAGCGCGACTTGAAGAGCCGGACCTCCCATAACCATTTGTCCATTCTTGTCTTTTCCATATTGTTCCGCTATTTGGTGAAAACATATTGCAGGATGTTGGCGCCCATCTCCAACGCCTTGCGGTGGAGCTCCTCCGAATCATGGTGCACCGCCGGATCCTCCCAGCCGTCCCCAAGGTCACACTCGTAGGTGAAGAGGCATACAAGCCTCCCATCGTATATCAGGCCGAAGGCCTGCGGTGGCTTGTTGTCATGCTCATGAATCTTCGGCAGACCGTTCGGAAAGGAATATTTCTGATGGAAAATCGGGTGTGAATATGGCAGTTCGACAAACTCCAGCTCCGGAAACACCTTCTTCATCTCGCGCCGTATCGGAATGCTGATTCCATAATTGTCATCGATATGGAGAAAACCGCCTGCAAGCAGGTATGTGCGAAGGTTCCGCACCTCCTCGTCGGAAAAGAGCACGTTGCCGTGTCCTGTAATGTGCAGGTAGGGATAGTCGAATATTTCGCGGCTGGCAACATCAACCGTGGGCACCTCCGGATTAAGCCGCATCCCGAGTTCGCTGTTGCAGAACTTCACCAGATTGGGAAGCGATGTGGGGTTGGCGTACCAGTCGCCGCCACCGCGGTACTTCAGCAGGGCTATGGATTGCCCGCTAACACCCGATGCGACACACAACAAACTGATTATAAACAATGAAAGCCTTTTCATGAATCACATATTTGCAATTGCAAAAGTACTGTTTTTTTCAACTGGCAGCCACATTTTCCACAAAGGAATTGCATTCATATTTTTTTATCCGGAAAGAGTTTTCATATTCGGATTTAAAGTATATTTGCTGTTCCAAAAAACAAAAATAAGATGCTTGATTTAAAAAGAGTTACAGAATTGGAAAAGAGAGCGATGCAAACTCGGAGGGACATTTTGCGCATGGTGCATGCCGCACAGTCCGGCCATCCTGGAGGTTCATTGGGATGCGCCGATTTCCTTACCGCGCTCTTCTCCGAAGTGATGGACCGCAAACCTGACGCATTCCGTGTGGACGGCAAGGGCCAGGACATGTTTTTCCTTTCCAACGGGCATATCACGCCTGCGCTTTACAGCTGTCTGGCGCGAGCCGGATATTTTGAAATAAGTGAGCTGGCCAGTTTCCGGAAATTGGGAAGCCGTCTTCAGGGACACCCATCCGTCCATAGCGGACTGCCGGGAATCCATGTGGCCTCCGGCTCCCTCGGACAGGGGACTTCGGTGGCAATAGGCGCGGCGGAGGCAAAAAAGCTTGACCATGACCCATCCATAGTCTATGTGCTGACCGGCGACGGCGAGCTGCAGGAGGGACAGAACTGGGAGGCATTCATGTATGCAGGTGCAAAGCATGTGGACAACCTGATTGTAACTGTCGACTATAACAAGAAACAGATTGACGGCAGCACGGACGATGTGATGAACCTGCTGGACCTGGGCGCCAAATTCAACGCCTTCGGCTTCACCGTGTTTGAAGGGAACGGCAACAGCATGCCCGAACTGCTCACCATTCTGGAACTGGCGCGGGAGGCCTGCGGCAAAGGACAGCCGGTCGCCTTCCTGATGCATACCGAAATGGGCTGCGGCGTGGACTTCATGATGGGGACACACAAATGGCACGGCACCCCGCCCAACGACGAGCAGCTGGCCGCCGGCCTCGCCCAATTGGAAGAGACGCTTGGAGACTACTAAATGAAACGGCTGGACAGATACCTCCTGAAGACCTACATCGGCCCGTTTTTCATGACATTTCTGGTGGTCGTCTTCATTTTCCTGATGCAATTTGTCTGGAAATACATTGACGATCTGGTCGGGAAAGGGTTGGAATGGACGGTGCTGCTCCGGCTCATGGGCTATACAGCCTGCACATTCATACCGATGTCGCTGCCGCTGGCACTGCTGCTCTCCGGCCTGATGACCTTCGGGAACCTTGGCGAACGGTTTGAACTGACAGCCATAAAATCGGCCGGAATACCGCTATACCGCATAATGCTGCCGCTGATTGTCTTCGCCATCGCCTGCTCCGCCGGAAACTTTTTCCTTTCAAACAATCTGGTACCATACGCCAACCTTAAAAGCACCATGCTGCTGCGGGACATCCGCACGCAGAAGCCTGCCCTAAGCATCGACGAAAAGGTGTTTTATAAGGGAATCGACAACTATGTGATCCGCATCGGTAAAAAGGATCGGGACAACCAGACAGTACATGACATCCTGATTTACGACCACAGCAACGGCAACAGCTTTGCAAGGCTCACACACGCCAAGGAGGGCACAATGGTGCTGGATGAGAAGAAGCAGCTGCTCGTCTTCACCCTGACAGACGGCTTCTACTTTGACGAGGATATGCAGAAAAGCAACGACGCGCCCGAACGGCGCATACTCATGCGGGGAACCTTCAAACGGCAGACAATCCGCTTCGACATCTCCTCGTTCCAGTTCAGCCGCAGCGATGAGGATGTATTCAAGACAAACTACACAGCACTTAACGTAAGGCAACTGGGCAAATTCATCGACTCAATCCGAAACGACATCAGGGAGAGCCGCCAGTCCGTCGGAAAAAACATGGCACAACAGTTCGGTGTAATCCGCACCGTCACTATGGAAAATGAAACGAAAACGGGAACGGACTCGGCCGGGACCGCAGCGGACACCATTGTCAGGATGCAGCTTACAGCCAGACAGCAGCATGATGCAGCCACAGCCGCACTACAGAAAATAAGGGAGCAGCAGGGAACTCTTGAGTTTTTCAACATGGACCAGAGCAACCGCAACGAGCAGCTTTGGCGGTATGAGATAGAGTGGCACCGCAAGTTCACCCTCTGCGCCGCATGCCTTATCCTGTTTTTCATCGGCGCCCCTCTCGGGTCTATAATCCGTAAGGGCGGCATCGGAATACCACTGACCATCAGCATACTGATTTTCGTATTCTACTGGGTGGTCTCAACAATCGGGGAGCGCATGGCCCGTATCGGCAGCCTGACCTCCGCCGAAGGCATGTGGGTCTCATCATTGATTCTGCTGCCTATCGGTCTGTTCCTTATATATAAGTCCACCAGAGAGAGCCAATGGCTGGATTTCTTTCAGCAGAAAAAATTCAAAAACCTGTTCCGGAAACTTTTCGCCAAAAAGAATGAAAGTATTACAAATCTGCAATAAACCGCCCTACCCGCCCACAGAAGGCGGCTCCATGGCAATGCACGCCGTCACACGGATGCTGCTGCAACAGCATTTCAGCGTGAAAGTGCTGGCGATGGAGAGCCCGAAGTGTCCCGTACGTCTGGCGGATATTCCGGAAGAATACCGTCAGCAGACCGGTTTCGAATGGGTTTTTGTGGATACAAGGCTGCATCCGTTTGCCGCGCTCCGTGCGCTGCTTCGCAACCAGTCATACCACGCGGTGCGTTTTTACAGCGAAATGTTTGCCCGAAGGCTCAAGGAGATTCTACAGAAGGAACAATATGACATCATCCAGCTGGAAACAGTTTATCCCGCAGTATACCTGCCGCTCATCCGAAGCTGCAGCGGCGCAAAAGTGATAATCCGCGCCCACAACATCGAGCACAAGATATGGGAACGCATTGCCAGCCACACCCGCAACCCCTTCAAGAAGGCCTACCTGCGCATTTTGAGCAGGCAGCTGCAACGCTTCGAACTCGATGCGCTGCGTCAGGTTGACGGCATTGAAACCATTTCGCCGGTGGATTCGGAATATTTTAAGGAAAAAACAGAGACACCCGTTTGCGTCATCCCGTTCGGAATCCCGTCGCGTCCCGTGCAGCCGCAACCATCCGTACAGCCGCACAGGCTTTTCTCGCTCGCCTCCATGAACTGGAAGCCTAATGAAGAGGGAATCCGCTGGTTTGTACGCGAAAGCTGGCCTCTTATCCGGCAGCGGCATCCCAACGCGGAATTCCGGATTGCCGGACGGCACACCCCGCCACACTTCCTTGCCCCGCTGCCGGGAGGCATACGGATTGTAGGCGAGGTGGAGAACTCGGAGGCCTTCATGCGAGAAAGCGGGATACTTGTGGTCCCGCTGCTCTCCGGAAGCGGCATCCGCATAAAGATACTGGAGGCGATGAGCCTTGGTGTCACAATCATTTCAACCTCCATCGGCGCTGAGGGGATTCCGGCCACCCACAAGGAGAACATCCTGATTGCCGACACGCCGCAGGCGTTTGCCGACGCAGTCTCGTTCTGCATCAAGTTTCCGGAGGAATGCCGACGCATCGGGGAGCGCGCCGCCGACTTTGTACGGCAGAACTACAACGAGGAGGTCATCGCCGGGCGGCTGATGGAATTCCTGACGGAATGCAAAATATAATCTGAAAAATGAACTGACCGTAACGGATTATTGTTTATTTTTGCATCCGATTATTTTTTTTGAATCATATTTCAACATTAACAAAATTCAACAGTTATGAAATTCATAAAGAATTTTTTACCGGCCCTCTGCCTAATGACCCTTTTCATGGCAGGCACAGTAATCCGCTCCTACGCGCAGGAGACGCTTCCTTACAGCACCGATTTTTCCAATGCCAACGGTTGGCTGTTCGAGAACGGTGACTGCACCAATGCCTGGCACATCGGCACCCCTGCCGGACACACCGGCAATGCCCTTTTCGTCTCCAGGAACGGGCAGGACACCACCTTTGCATACAACAAACCATCCCGCGTGTTTGCAAAAAAACTGTTCAGGATGGGCAGTTCGGAAAGAATCACCGTGGAATTCGACATCAATGTCGGCGGCGGCTACTACGGGACCGACTATGTGAAGGTCTATGTCATGGACACCAACCAGATAATTACGGCATCCAGCAGCACCAACTATGGCGAACCTTCACCCTTCGACTTTCCCGATTATCCGTTTTGCGGGGAGTTCAGGGGAATGTACGGCATAAGTCTTTACAACGGACATGTGAGCATGCAGATTCCCAACCCTGCAAAAGGAGGGTGCGCATTCTTCGTCATCATGTGGCGTAACGGTGACCACTACCAGGAATCCTACGCCACCCAGCCTGCCCCCATCGTCACAAATCTCTCCCTGAAGGAGACCCCTGACAGCGATGTGCGGCTGGAAATGCCCAAAAACCTCAACTTCTCCATTGGCGGCATCGACACGGCATTGGTGACATGGATGCCCGGACGCGATGAAAAGAGCTGGGAATTCAAGCTCGGGGAAAACGGCAGCATCGGCACAGTCAGCCAAAGAAGCGATTACATTCTCACCGGCCTGACCAACCACCAAAAATACACGTTCTATGTCCGTACAAAAAATGGAAACTTCTTTTCCGAATGGAACAGGCTGGAAATCGACTTCAACACCGACCCCTCCGCATGGACACACGGGCCGGACACCATCGCCCCTGATTTCGCCCGCCTGACAGGAGCGGTCTCCTATTATACTGAAAGCCTGAAACCGAAAGCGTTCGGACTGCTCTACAAAAAAACAACCGATGAAAAATGGATTTATCTCAAAGCAAATATCCGCGACACATGGGAAGGACAGTACGAGATTGACGCTCCGGCCGAAAATCTGGAACCCTTCACATGGTATGCGGTGGGCGCATGGGCGGTCAGCCGCACCGGCGACACAATACTCACAGGCACAGAATATCCCCACTCCTTCCTGACTTATGACAATGCGAAGACAGAGGCCGCCACTCTTCCCTACACCGCCACTTTCGGCAACAACGACCACTGGGGACTTTCAAAGGGATTATACAGATGGTATAAAGGCTCAAACGGCAACTCCGGCAACAGGCTGTTCATCTCCCCGAACGGCACCGACACCGCCTACAACGGCACACCGATATATGTGAACTCCTTTGCACAAAAAAAGATTGGAATGCCGAAAAATGGATACATTACCGTGAAAATAAACGCTAAAAAAGATGGATGCCATTTCATGGGCTACAACATCTCAAATCTTTATGCGGCACTTTCCCGCGATTCCATTGGAGGATTCCACCCTTGGTTTGAAAGCAAGCAGGATCTCAACAACATGACTCCGGGTGAATACACCTTCCATCTGAAAGAGCCGCAAAGCTACGGCATGGACAGCACAGGTCCGGTTTACCTTGTGTTCGGTTGGGAAGACATGTACGAAATAGATGCCATAGGATTTCTTGATGACATTGAATTGGGAGCCTTTGCCGCCATCATCGGAAACATTTCCGTGGAGGAGACACCGGAAGAGACTGCACGTGCGCTTGACAACTGCCACACCCCTGTCATCAGCGAAGTGGATCTGACCTCCTTCACCACCGCCCGAGTCTATTGGGAATGGGAAAATCAGCCATGCCAGTATCAGGTGGAATACGGGGACGGCAGAACAAGCCCCGTCACCGACTGCAATGAAAACAGCTCCAACATGGAAGTGACCGGACTGGTGCCGAACAGCACCGCTGTCTTCAAACTGCGAGTCCTTTGCCAGGATTCCACATGGGGGGATTGGACCCGGACCGAAATCAGCACCAAAGCCCTTCCGGAGGTGTATGTCATGCCGGTGAATGATGTTTCCGAAAACTCAGCCAACATCCACGCCTATCTTTTTCACGGATATATAAATTTCAACCCCATCAGGGAATTCGGGTTTGAATATGCCGAACCGGCAACCACCAACATGCTCGGTATTACCGAAGTGGAATGGACCAAATTGCCCTGCAATAGAATCGACACCATTTATGACGAGAGCATCTACGGCGGTTACTCATTGATGTATAAACTTTACACATCCATAGAGCATCTGGAGAAAAACAAGACCTATATGGTAAGGGAATATGCCACCACCGCCAACGGTGTCACCACCTACAGCGAAGAGCGCACCTTCACCACCGGAACCGTCCGTATCGGCGAAGCGGGAGAAAACATCCGCATGAGCATCAGCCCGAACCCGGCGGACGATTATGCCGAAATCCGGTTGGAAGGGCTTCACGGCAACGCCACAGTCTGTTTGTCCGACATGCAGGGAAGACTGGTATACAAACAGCATGTGGCAGATGCGACACAAACGCTCCGCATCAACACACAAATGCTTTCAAGCGGATTGTATATCATTAAAGTGCAGACACAGGCGGGATATGGTATAGCAAAAATCGCAATACGTTAAAATTATGAAGAAACAGATCATCACACACACAGGCATTGTCCTCATCTGCGCCATTGTGGCATTCATCTTCTTCTCCCCCGTTTTCGACGGGAAAGCCATCCGGCAGGGAGATATGGAAAAAGCACGGGCCATGAGCTATGAACAGGAGATGTACCAACAACAGACCGGCACCTACACCAACTGGACCAGTTCAATGTTCAGCGGTATGCCTGCCTATCAGATCTACTCCAAACATCAGTCCTCCGTCTTCGCCGGACTCAAATACA
>CACYHG010000053.1 GCA_902774175.1 uncultured Bacteroidota bacterium | reverse complement strand
TTTATAGATCTGACGGAGAAGGGCGAATTGATTCCATATAACCATTTGTTACCAACCGACTGCACTTATTCGCGATTTCCAATTCGTGATGTGGATGTTCCAGACAGCGTGGATGATGTAAGCCGCCTGATAAATCATATTCGGGAACTTTCCAAGAGGAACGACGGGTTTGTATATATCCATTGCTGGGGCGGTGTCGGAAGAACGGGTACTATCGTAGCCTGCTATTTGGCGGAAGAAATGAAAGAGCCGTCGTTTGATATGGTTATGGAAAATCTCCGAAATTGCTTTTCCATGATACCTAAATCTGCACATCGGGTTACACCTGAAACCAAAGAACAGGAAGCGTTTGTAAGGAAATACATTGAAGGCGTAGGAGAAAGGAGAAAGGAACGGAAAGAACGGGTGAAGGACTGCGTTCGTGGCTGTCTGATGGCAGGTGCAGCGGGGGATGCCCTGGGTTATCCTGTGGAGTTCATGAGTAGGAATGCGATACTAACCAAATATGGCAGTAAAGGCATCACGCAGTTTGAACTCGACAGCCACGGCAAAGCCCTGATAAGTGAAAACTGGGAAGAAGCAGCCCGACCCCTATGGTGACGATTTCCACTATACTTGGTTGCGTGATCTTCCGGAATTGGCATATCGACGTGCCCCAGGCACAACTTGTATGAGTGCTTGTGAAGCCCTTCTCAAGGGCGAGCGTCCGCGCAATAACAGCAAAGGCTGTGGCGGTATCATGCGCGTGGCACCGATGGGGCTGTTGGATGCTACACATAGTGTCTATCCGACAATACGCCTTGCTGAAGCTGGAGCAAAAATCGCAAGAGTGACTCACATGCATCCGCTTGGTTACCTGCCAGCAGCGCTGATGACGTTGCTTATATCTCGCATTGTGCCAATGACACCGGATGAAGTTAGGATTTCAATAAAAGGCATTGTGAACGATGGCTTGGATGTCATGATGAAGATGGATGGACCCATGGAATATAAGGAGTGTCTGAAAGACCTTACTTTGTCGGCTGTTCGTTTTGCCCAGTCTGATATCCCAGATGCAGATGCCATCCTACAGTTGGGAGAAGGTTGGACGGCAGAAGAAGCGTGGGCAATCTCTCTGTATTGTGCTATTCGCCATATCGACAATATGCGCGAGGCCATTATTGCAGCAGTAAACCACGACGGCGACAGCGATTCTACGGGGTCAATTACGGGCAATATCATGGGCGCAATATACGGATATGAAATGATTAAAAAAGAACGGATGTTCTGTCCCAAAGGCATGGAGTTTGAGGACACGATAGAACTGTCTAACATTATCCTTGCACTTGCTGATGACCTTTATACAGGTTGCATCATCTCTGAATATGATCCTATTGATACACCAGAAAAGAGACAATGGTATGAACGTTATTGCGAAATGAAACCTGTGGGGATGTAGAAGGAAACGATTTAAAGTTAAGATACAGATTATGTACAACAGAGAATATACACCCGAAAGAATTTCAGTACTGAAAGAGAATGAGATATTTGTATTCGGTAGCAACCTTGCCGGTTCACATGGTGGCGGAGCCGCACGGCTTGCCTACAACCGCTTTGGCGCAATCTGGGGGCAGGGTGTTGGCCTGCAAGGTCAGAGTTATGCCATCCCAACAATGCACGGAGGAGTCGATGTCATCCAACCTTACGTGGATGAATTCATCTTGTTTGCCAAGAAGCATCCAGAGTACAAGTTCCTTGTTACCCGTATTGGCTGCGGTATCGCTGCTTTTACTCCGGACGAGATCGCTCCGCTGTTTAAGGATGCCCTCGATGTGGAAAATGTCATCTTACCCAAAGATTTCGTGGAAGTTCTATCAAATACAGAGAACAACAAATATTCTTCAATAATAAAATGGGACTCCGAAAAGGATTTCCTTGAAAAATATCGGGCCTTGATGGAACGAGTGAAAGGCGGGGATTCAACAGCATACTATCAAGTGAAGGAATTACGAGCTAAGGAGTTTCGTAACACAGTAGAGATAGTGAATCAAGGGTATTATGTGGCAGAAAGCGGAGAAGAGTATGTATTCCCCGATGGCTCAGATATGATGCGCGATACGGTTTTCTACGAATGTGAGATTCACATGGATAATCTCCCGCAAACTGTTGAACAAACAATCGTAGAAGTTAAAAACATCGATTGCTTGTATGCTGGAGTGCAGTTGAAGGAGCAAGGCTATAATCCAGCTGTGCTGAATATGGCAAGCAGGTTTTGAAAAACTTATCGGTCAAATTGACGGAACGATATGGCGCGGGGTGGAGTGTGTATAAACTGCAGCATTGTGTACGCAGTGCGTACACTTTTTCGGAGCAGGAGATTTTGTACGCAACGCGTACACAATTAAACTGGACCCACTTGCGGACATTGATGGGGATAAAGGACCCTCTTGAGCGACAGTTTTATGCACAGATGTGCAGTGCAGAGCATTGGGACACGCGCACCCTCGACCAAAAGATAGACCAACAGCTTTTTCAGCGCACTGCCATAAGCCGTAAACCGGAAGAAGTGATTAAGCAGGAACTTGACACCGCGAAAGAAACGAACCAATTGTTTCCCGACATGGTGTTTCGCAGCAGCTATTTTCTGGATATGCTCAACTTGCCAGATGTTTTTTCGGAAAAAGACTTGGAAAGTGCCATCATTACCCAGGTGGAAGATTTCATTCGCGAATTAGGCTCCGATTTTACCTTTGTGGCCCGGCAAAAACGCATTACAGTAGATGCAACGGATTATTATCTCGACTTGCTGTTTTTCCATCGCGAATTGCGCAGATTGGTGGCCATCGACTTGAAATTGGGCAAGTTCAAACCTGAGCACGAGGGGCAGATGCTGCTTTATCTCCGTTATTTGAACAAAAATGAGCGCAAAGAATGGGAGGATTCACCGATAGGCTTGATTCTCTGTTCTGAAGGCAACACGGAGCATATTGAATATCTGATGCTTGACGAGGAAAGCCCTATCAAGGTGGCGCAGTATTACACCAAGTTGCCCGACAAGAAATTGCTTTCGGAAAAGCTACGTAAGGCGATAGCCATTGCCCGCGAACACTATTCAAAGAACTCAAACGATGAGGACTAAACCTATGAAAAGATACCCCTCATACAAACCCAGCGGCGTTAAATGGCTTGGCGAGATTCCGAGTCATTGGGAGATGTTGGCTTTAAAGCATATTCTAAAATTGAAGAAAGATATTGTTGGCAGACGCTCATCACAATATGATTTGTTGTCATTGACATTGAAAGGGGTTGTCAAAAGAGATATGGAAAATCCAGAAGGAAAGTTCCCTGCATCTTTTGATACTTATCAAGCCGTTGAACCTAATGACTTTATATTTTGTAATTTTGACAATGAGGAAACACCGAGAGCAGTTGGCCTTTCACCTTATAAGGGAATGATAACTGGTGCTTATGATGTTTTGTCTCGAAAAAATCCAAAACTAACTGATGGGTTTCTCATATACTATTTCTTGTACATTGATGACGCAAAACGATTTAAGCCCCTATATAAAGGATTGAGAAAAACTGTCCCGTTTGATTCTTTTATGTCATACAAGATACCTGTTCCTTCATTGAAAGAACAGGCTGCGATAGTGTCATATCTCGACACTGCCACCGCCAAAATAGACGCCGCCATAGCGCAGCAGCAGAAGATGATCGACCTCTTGAACGAGCGCAAGCAAATCATCATCAACCGCGCCGTCACCAAAGGCCTCAACCCCAACGCGAAAATGAAGGACAGCGGCGTGGAATGGATTGGGGAGGTGCCGGAGGAGTGGAGACCTATTACACTGAAAAGACTGTTTGTCAGCAGAGTAGCAGGAAGTTGGGGCGAAGATGAAAACACAAACTCAATGAATTCGATTTGTTTAAGAATAGCAGACTTCAATTACAACACGCTTTCTTTTAAAATCAAAGAAGATTATACCATTCGGTCGTATTCATCAGCTGAAGTTGAAAAGAAGCATTTACATGAAGGTGATGTTTTAATAGAAAAATCGGGGGGCGGGGAAAAAACGCCTGTTGGAAGGTGCGTTTTATATGATTTGGATTTGGATAAGCCAATGTACGCTAATTTCATGGAAAAACTATCATGTCGTTCATTTGTGAATCCAAAATATATTGTGTATCTAATGTCGTCATTATACTCAGCTGGAGTTGTCTGGCCGTATATTAAAGCCACAACAGGCATCCAAAATTTAGACATAACATCCTTGTTATCAAGGGAAGTGGTTTTTATTCCGTCTTTGAGAGAACAGGAACAAATCGTAGAATTGCTAAAAGATAGAACAAGATTATTATTAAATGCCATTGAGTCTTGTTACAACCAAATCTCCCTCCTTCAGGAGCGGAAGCAGATAATCATTAACGAAGTGGTAACGGGAAAAGTGAGAGTGATATAATAGAATTAAATTATTATTGATAAGCAAGCAACTGAATATTGTTATGAATACTCAACTTTCAACTCCTAGACCTATTAAAAGCGGAGCTTACAAACAGAACACTACTGTGTTTTTCGAACCAAGTAAGTTGTTTCTTGCTCAAATAACCGAATTGTTTGATGATGTTTGGCCGACTGTAACAGCTATTCAATATTTTCGAGATCAAGTGGTTGATTATTGCAAAACTCATACTGTCAAAGATAATCAAACATTAGTAAAAAAGTATGCAAAGTCCAAGGACAAAACCAATCGACCAAATTTAGCTCGCTTTTGTATTCAAGATACAATGGAAGAAATAAAACTTGGTATTGCAAAAAACTTATTAATCAATCTCTTTGCATATTATGAAGCTTGGGTTGAAGAAATGTTAGAAATAATGAATTGTAATAATAGAATAAACAGATATGAATTTCAATATCCAAGTGGACAACAAACAAACAACTATAATGTTGTTCTATCAAACGTCCGTAATAATGGTTGCCAAGTTTTGATAGATTCCTATTATAATCAATATCAAAACAATAAGTTGTATAGTTTGACTTCAGTTGATTATTGGCTCCATTATTATCGATATTATAAGGAGTTGAGAAACAGCATTGCTCATGGAGGAGGCGTCGTTACCCAAAAATTAGTAGATGCATACAATGATGTAATAAACTTAAACCTGTCAAAGAATGATTTGCTTGTTGATGAATTACCCGCAATAGATGTGCCCGTTATTAATACCGCTGCCAATTATTCTTTAAGAGAAATAGTATGGCTTTCGCAAATATTGATTAGGTTAGTTGTGACATTTGATGTGGAATTTATCAAATCAAACCAAACGGAAGATTATTTTTGTAAAGAGATAAAAAAAGTATATCAAAAAAAGAAAAAACTTCCAAATGATGATACGAATAGAATAAAACTAGTCCGGTCGTTATCAGGGAAGGCTATTTTTAAAAAACCCATAGATGAACTTAAGGTTTATCAACTATTAATAAAAAACGGTGTGTTATGATGTTTTATCTAGATTGGAAATAAAATGAGTATTTCTAAAACCAACGAACAAGCCTTTGAGGCCCTCATAGAGAAAGCCTTGGTGGGCAGCACCCATGAGGAACGCATGGCTGCTGGGCAGACCGATGTGGAAGCCCAAGCGCCTGCGGGAAGCCAGTATTATTGGGGACAGCCCAAGGACTTCGATAAGAAACTGGCAATGGACATGCGGCGGCTGTGGTCGTTTTTGGAAACGACACAGGGCGATGTGCTGAAAGAATATAAAGGCAGGGATCTTCGTTCCGAATTGCCCCGTTTATTGTCAAAGGAAATAGAGACCTTTGGCATTATCAAGGTATTCAGGGAGAAATTTGAAATTGGTAACATAGCACTGACTCTTTTCTATCCAAAACCTTCCGCTGCTGACAGTAAGGCCACACACCAGAAATATCTGCAAAACCAGTTCTCCCTCACACGTCAGCAGACTTTCTCCATAACAAATCCCGGTTTGGAAATAGACATGGTGCTGTTCGTAAACGGATTGCCGCTTTTCACCTTTGAACTGAAGAATCCTTGGACACATCAAACCGCCAAATACGACGGGCAGAAGCAATACAAGTCCACGGAACGCAACCCCAAAGAGACTTTGCTCAACTTCGGCCGTTGCCTTGCCCATTTCACCATGGACAAGGACGAGGTGTTTTTCACCACGCGTCTCAACCTCGACAAGACCTATTTCATGCCTTTCAACAAAGGTCTGCCTAATGGCCAAGGGGCGGGCAACCCCGTGAACGCTGAGGGTGGCTACAAGACCTCGTATATGTGGGAACAAATCCTGCAAAAAGACACTGTGGCCGACATCATCATGAACTACGTCTGCTTCGACTATGGCGAGGCCAAAATGCAGAAAAAAGTGCCGCACATCATGAAGAACGCCAAGAAGCTGATATTTCCGCGTTATCATCAGTTGGATGTGGTGAGCAAATTGGTGGACGATGTGGCAAAGGTAGGTGTGGGAAAAACATATCTGATACAACATTCGGCAGGTTCTGGCAAATCAAATTCCCTGACATGGTTGGCTTATAAGCTAATCGCCACTTGTCCGGATTCGATGGATGCCATAAGGGCAATCTCTTTGGACGCAACTTTGTTCAACTCCGTTATCGTGGTGACAGACCGCCAACTTCTGGACAAACAAATAACAGACAACATACGGGCTTTTGGGAAGACTGCAAAAACTGTGGCTCATGCCGATTGTGCTGACAGCAAAGACAGGATTCCAAAGACTGGGTTGAAACAGCATATTGAAGATGGAAAGCGAATAATCATCACGACTATACAGAAGTTTCCATTCATGTGCGATACCATCAATAATATGAGCGACCGTAACTTCGCTGTAATTATTGACGAGGCTCACAGCAGCCAGAGCGGTATTGCTGCCGACAAATTGAATGCATCATTGCAAAAGGATGATGACACGGACGGGGCTGACACCGATGCGCTGTTGGCAAAGCTGATGAAAGACCGCAAGATGAGTTCAAACTGCAGCTACTTCGCGTTCACGGCAACGCCAAAGAAGGAAACACTTGAACGTTTTGGTTCTGAAGACTCTGAAGGAAAGTTCCATCCCTACCACCTTTATTCGATGAAACAGGCCATTGAGGAGGGCTTTATTCTGAATGTTTTGACCAACTACACGACCTATCGCAGCTACTATGAATTGACAAAGAGCATTGAGGATAATCCCGAATATAACAACGAACGGGCACAAAAAATGTTACGCTGCTATGTGGAGCGCGATCCCAAAACGATTGAGGCAAAAGCAGAGGTGATGCTGACTCATTTTGACGCAAAAGTTTTCCGCAATCATAAACTGAAAGGAAAAGCCAAAGCCATGGTAGTGACTAAGGATATTGAATGTGCTGTCATGTACTATGATGCCTTGCAGACTTTGGTCAGGGAAAAGAAAGTACCGTTTAAGATTCTAATTGCATTTTCCGGAACCAAGACCATAAAAGGCAGGAACTATACGGAGGCGGAAATGAATGGCTTTTCGGACAGCAAGACGGCTGATAATTTCGACGGAGATGACTACCGCATACTGGTTGTAGCCAATAAATACCTGACAGGATTTGACCAACCGAAGCTATGCGCCATGTATATAGACAAACCACTGGCTGGCGTGCAGGCTGTACAAGCTCTTTCGCGTTTGAATCGCAGCGCACCTGATTTGGGAAAACTGAGCGAGGACCTGTTTGTCCTGGACTTTTACAATACGACCGAGGATATGAAAATCGCCTTTGACCCCTTCTATACGGCCACAACATTGTCAGAAGCCACTGACGTAAATGTGCTGTACCAATTGAAAACAACACTACTTGGTCTCGGAGTGTTTGATATGGATGAAGTGAACGATTTCATAGAACTCTATTTGCAAGGTGCAGAAGCTGACCGATGGGCTCCCATCATTGACACCGCTGCAGAACGATTCAACCATGAAATAGTATGGGCTGACAATGGTAAGGCCGACTTCAAAATGAAATGCAAGCAGTTTGTGAAAATTTACTCGCGGGTGGCTGCCATTATGAGCTACGAAGTTGCCGAGTGGGAAAAATTGTTCTGGTTCCTTCGTTTTCTGATTCCACAGTTGATCATACCCGGCAAGTCGGCCGATGACATAAAGGATCTGTTCGATTCAGTTGACCTGAACACTTATGGATTGAGACGCACGTCTCTGAATGAGACCATTGAACTGGATTTGGCAACATCCGTTGTGGACCCTAACAAACCGGTGATGGTGAATGCCGGTGCAGATGAAGAAACACCCAAAGATCCGCTTGATAAGATATTGAAGGAATTCAATGAACGCTGGTTCAAGGGTTGGCAAGCCACACCATCCGATCAGAAAGCAAAACTTCTCAGTATGGCAAAGGCGGTGACGGAGGAAGAGGATTACAAGACAATGGTAGTCGGTAATCCGGACCAACAGGCAGTAGAAGAAATCTATACCAGGATTATTGATAGTGTCGTCAGAAAGAAACGTAAGGGCGATATGTCATTATACAAGGAATATCAGCAAAACGAAGGGTTCAAAGTTAATTTCAAAAACCTGTTGATCAAAATGGTGGAAAACATGGAGTATCATGCTGATTATGAAAAAGCAGGTAGTTTGTCAGAAAAGCTTATCCCCCTCTACCCGGAATACCGTGAAGGTTGTGTTCCGCTTTATAGCTTGCAGGCTGCCTGCGGCCGGTTTGAGGATAGTGCGGAGCCGGAAGCGGAAGGCTGGGTGTATGCATCCGGTAACGGCTTTACACCCGACCCGAAGCGGCATTTTGCTGTTCATGCGAAGGGCAATTCCATGCATCCTAAAATACACGACGGAGATATCTGTGTGTTTGAATGGTATCAGGCCGGTTCACGTAACGGTGAGATTGTTCTCACCCAATGCCGCGACAATGATCCCGACTACGGTGGCAAATATACCATCAAGAAATACCACAGCGAAAAACTTGTCACAGAGGAAGGTTGGCAACATACTAAAGTGGAACTGCAACCGCTGAACAAAGACTATGACGTCATCGAGTTGGATGCGGATACGGAATACAGAACCGTTGGCCTTCTGAAATGCGTGATATCTAACAAGTAATAATACTTGAGGATGCCTGCTGGGACGGCTTGAAAGGATATTTGACGAACACGGAGGTGGGCATGGAGGAGGTCGTCCGCCAGTACCACGGACTTTGGGTCGTTGAAAGAGGGTGATCGGCACCGTTTTGTCCGTGCGGAATAATTTCGCCGAATAGCTTCGGATGTATCGCTTTTTCCATTAACTTTGCGTTTTGGAAGACCATTTTGTGCCATTATGCCGAAGAGTCAGAAAATGAGTAAAAAAGGCTGGATGCAACGTGCCAAAAGTGCGCGGTGGGGCTGCATTGCCGCGGCGGTTGGGCTCTCTTTCCTGCTTACTGCCCTGCTGGTGCAGTTTGTGCCGCCGCTCTTCATTGCGGAGGTGCAGATGGAATTTTTCCTCATTTGGACCCTTGGCGGGCTGCTGTTCCTGCTGCTCTTTCTCCGTATCCTGCCTCACTGCTGGTGGAAGGTGGCGGCTGGAACGGCTGTGGTGCTTTTGCTCCTCCCGCTGTTTGTTGGGTGGAACTATCCGATGCTGGCGCAAAGTGTAGCACAGTATTTCACCCATGCGCGCAACCGCATCTCATCACAGGTTGAGGTCAGGATGGCGAAGGGGGTGGGGCAGCCACACATCTCCCTGCAGCAGCGCATCCAGCAGAAGGTGGACTACACCAATCCTGAGGTGCGCCAGTTCGCCGTAAAAAACTCGCTTCTTTATTTTGACGAATATTACAGCAAATTCGGCCAGATATGCCGTCAGTTCTCCCTGATCAAATCCATCAAGGGGCAGTACAAGTATGTGCGGGACCCGAACGGTTTCGACTATTTCGCCGACCCGACCGAGAGCATCGAACTGATGGCCGGCGATTGTGACGACCATTCAATACTGATGGCCTCTGCTCTGGAGGCGATCGGAGCCTCGGTTCGAATTATCTGGGCGCCGGGGCATGTCTACCCTGAGCTTTTTTGCGGTGACCAGAACAGTTTCGACCGCTATGTGAGTGCGGTCTATGCGCTTTTCAAGGAGGAGATTGGCGACAAGCGCATCTACTACCGTCTTGACAAGGATGGCAATTACTGGATGAACATCGACTATACGGACAAGTATCCCGGTTCCAAGTATTATTGCGAGGAGGTGCAGTCCATCATATATATCAGATAGCCATGGCAATTGATTTTGAAAAAGTTCCGTCTCCCTGTTTCCTGCTGGACGAAAGGGCGCTGCGCATAAACCTCGAAATTCTGAGGATGGTGCGGGAGGCTGCCGGTGTGAAGATTATCTGTGCATTGAAGGGGTTCGCCTTCTGGTACGCCTTCCCTATGCTGGCCGAATATCTGGACGGTGCAGCCGCCAGTTCCCTTAACGAGGCGCGGCTGATTGCCGAGGAGATGGGATGTGAGGCTCATACCTATTGTCCTGTCTATGAGGATGACACCTTCGATCAGATTCTTTTGTGCAGCAGCCATTTGACGTTCAATTCATTCTCCCAGTTCCACCGTTATGCGGATCGGGTGAGGAAAAGCGGCAAGGCGGTCTCCCTCGGCTTGCGGATAAATCCGGAATACAGCGAGGTGGAGACGGACCTGTACAATCCGGCACTGCCCGGCTCCCGCTTGGGTCTGACCCGCGACATGTGCGGCAGCACCTTGCCGGAGGGGATTGAGGGGCTCCATTTCCACACGCTGTGCGAAAACAACAGCGATGTTCTGGAACGCACTCTGCAGGCGGTGGAGTCCAAGTTCGGTGACTGGCTGCGGCAGGTGCGCTGGGTGAACATGGGCGGCGGCCATTGGATCACACAGGATGGTTATGACATCGAACGGCTTGTCCGGGTGCTGAAATCTTTCCGCGAAAGGTATCCCAATCTGGAGGAGGTGATACTGGAGCCTGGCGAGGCTGTCGGGCTGCATACCGGCTACCTGGTCTCGACGGTGAGGGATTTGCTGTCACGACCGGGTTTTAGGATTGCCATGCTTGACGTTTCGTTCGCATGCCACATGCCTGATTGTCTTGAAATGCCATATAAGCCTGTGATACTTAATGCTCATAATCCCGAACCTGATGACCAGTTCGTCTACCGTATGGGCGGCAATTCGTGTCTTGCGGGCGATTACATGGGAATGGGCGATTACGCTTTTGACGAGCCGCTGGAAATTGGCGAAAGGATTGTGTTTGACGACATGATCCATTACACCATGGTTAAGACCACCTATTTTAACGGGGTGCGCCACCCCTACATCGCGGTCTGGACGGAGCAGGACGAGCTGAAGGTGCTCCGCTCCTTCGACTATGGGGATTATAAATACAAATTATCATAGCCTATGTTGTATCCGTTGAAATTCAAGCCCATCTACAAGGAGAAAATCTGGGGAGGCCATAAGTTCTACACTCTGCTTCACAAGGAGGAATGTGCTGAGATTCCGCAATGCGGCGAGTCATGGGAGGTGTCCGGTTTTGACGAGGAACCCTCCGTTGTCACCAACGGTTTCCTGGCCGGCAACACCCTGAACGAACTGATTGAGGTCTATATGGGCGATTTGGTGGGGGAGAAGGTCTTCCACCAGTATGGTCAGGTCTTTCCTCTTCTTGTCAAGTTCATTGATGCGCAGGACGACCTCTCTGTCCAGGTGCATCCGGATGATGAACTGGCACAAAAGCTGGGTGAGCCCAATGGCAAGACCGAGATGTGGTACGTCATCCAGGCCGATAGGGATGCGAAGCTTAACATAGGTTTCAACCGCCCGCTGAAGAGGGATGAGTTGCGGCAGATTGTGGCAGGGAACCGGCTGGAGTCCGTACTGCGCTACTGCAACGTAAGTGCAGGGAGCTGCTGCTATATTCCGGCGGGCAAGGTACATGCAATCGGCAGGGGAGTCCTGCTTGCCGAAATTCAACAGCTTTCGGATGTGACCTACCGTCTGTACGACTATAACCGGCTGGATGCGGAGGGGAATGCCCGCGAGCTTCACGTGGAGGAGGCTTTGGAAGCCATCGATTATGAAGACAATAACAACGACCTGATCGCATATCGTGCGCAGAAGAACCAGACAGTGGATCTGGTGAAGTCGCCTTATTTTGTCACGCGGCTGATGGATTTTGACAAGCCTGTGGAGAAGATATATGTCTCCATGGACAGCTTTGTGCTATACATCTGTATAGATGGTGCCGCTGAAATCCGCTATAACGGGTCGGAAAAAGAAACCGTCTCTGCTGGAGAGACGGTGTTGGTTCCTGCCAGTATTGAGGAGGCGGTGCTTGTTCCGATTGGGAGCTGCCGTCTGCTGGAGGTGCATATGCCTTAGGCTATTCTTCCCCTTTCTCTTTCTCTTTTTCCTTTTCCAGCCTGTTCAGCCTGTCAAGCATTTCAGGCAGGTAATGGAGGCTGCCGAGCGCCTTCACGCCCCGTGTGGCATCCATTGCCGGTGTTCCAATAAGTTTTGTCTTGTCCCTGACGTTCCGGTGGATTCCTGACTGTGCCGCCACCTGCACGTAGTTGCCGATCTTGACATGGTCCTTTACACCGACCTGCCCGCCAAAGACGCAGTGGTTCCCGATGCTGACCGAACCGGCCACACCGCAGCCGGCCGCCAGGACGGTATGCTCCCCGATCTGGCAGTTGTGTGCAATCTGGACCAGGTTGTCAATTTTGGTCCCTTTGTGGATGACTGTGGCCTCCAGCATGGCACGGTCAATGCAGGTGTTGGCTCCAATCTCCACATCGTCCTCCAGGATGACGGTGCCCATTTGCGGAATGTGGGTCAGCGCGCCCTTTTCGTCCGGAATGTAGCCGAAACCGTCGGCTCCGATGACTGCACCCGAATGGATAATGCAGTTGTTGCCGATCTTGCAGCCCTCATAAATCTTCACACCGGCATAGATGATGGTGTTTTCGCCTATGCTGACATTGTTTCCGAGATAGACCTGCGGGTAGATTTTTGCATCGTCCTTTATCTCCACATCCTCCTCAACGACTGTGCCGTCGCCAATATATACTCCCTGGCCGATGACCGCGGATTTGTTTATTATCGCCTGTTTGCTTATGCCCAGGCGTTTCGGTTTGAGCTCGTCGTAAAACTGCAGAAGGGTCACAAAGGTCTTTTTTGGATTCTTCACGCGGATGAGCGTGCAGGAGACCGGCTCCTCAGGTTCGAAATCCTGGGAGACAATTGCGATGCTTGCCTTGGTGTCGTAAAGGAAATGTGCGTATTTCTGGTCAGTGAGGAAGGTCAGACCCTTTTCCGGACACTGGTCAATCTGGCCGAAACGTTCCACCATGGCATTCGGGTCACCTTCGATGACCCCTTCAATGAACTTGGCGATCTGTTTGGCCGAAAATGTGGGTATCTGTGTCATTCCTATAAAAAGTTAAGGGTTTCTTCCTTAGTTATTTTCTGGCAGTAGTGGCATTGCAGCTTGATTTCCCTGCTGTCCAGCACCCTGAATTTGGGTGTCACCTGCTCATGGTTGGTGATGCATTTGGGATTATAGCATTTCACAATGCCTTCGAATTCGGTGGGCAGGCTCGGCACCCGTTTCCCGACCACTTCGTAGTCCTTGATTATTGTCAGGGTGGCGGTGGGGCAGACGATGGCGATTTTGTTGATGTCGTCCGTCTCAAAGAACTTGTTCTGGACTTTGATGATGGCCTTTTTGCCCAGCTTCTGGCTCTCCAGATTGTTGCCGAAAAGCACCTGGTCGGTGCAGCTTTCCAGGTTCAGTATCTTGATGACCTGGAACAGTTTGTCCGAAGGGATATGGTCGATTACGGTTCCGTTCTCAATGGCGGATACTACTAATTCTTTTGTCTTCATGGCATTGCTATTTTAATCCTAAAATGGCGGCGATCAACGCCTGACGTACATAAACCCCGTTCTGGGCCTGCTGGAAGTAGTAGGCCTGCGGCAGCGGGTCCACATTTGTGTTGATTTCATTCACGCGTGGAAGCGGATGCAGCACCTTCATGTTGGGCTTCACGTTCTTGAGCAGCGACTTGTCCAGTATGCAGGAGTTCTTCACCCGCTCGTAGTCCTGGATGTCGAGGAAACGTTCGCGCTGCACGCGGGTCATGTAGAGTATGTCCACCTTGTCTACCGCTTCGGCGATGGTGGTGTACTGGTAGTATTTCAGGTTCCTCTCCTTGATGTGCATCTTAACTGTGCTCGGCAGCTTGAGGCTTTCCGGCGACACCAGATGGAATGTGGTGTTGAAGTTGCACATCGCCTCCACTAACGAATGTACGGTGCGGCCGTATTTGAGGTCGCCCACCAGTGCGATGTTGAGGTTGTCGAGGGTGCCTTGGGTCTTTTGGATCGAATAGAGGTCGAGCATGCACTGGGTCGGGTGCTGGTTTGCGCCGTCCCCCGCATTGATGACCGGCACGGTTGCCACTTCAGAGGCGAGGCGTGCGGTCCCCTCCAGCGGATGCCGCATCACAATGAGGTCGGCGTAGCAGGAGACCGTACGGATGGTGTCGGCAAGGCTTTCACCTTTTGCCGTGCTGGAATTGGATGCGTCGGAAAAACCGATGACCCTTGCGCCCAAACGGTTGGCTGCGCTTTCAAAACTCAGGCGGGTTCGTGTTGAGGGCTCAAAAAAGAGGGTTGCGACAACCTTGCCCTGGGCAATGTTCTGCACCGGCTCCTTTTCAAAGGTTTCGGCCAGTTTGAGGATGTGCAGGTATTCCTCCTTGCTGTAGTCTGTAATGGAAATCAAATTCCGGTTTTTCATATTCATAACATACAAATTTTTATATGTATTACCAAATCACGTTTTCTCTGTTTACGGGCATTGTCATGCAGCGTCCCCCTCCGCCTCCGCGGGGCAGTTCGTCGCTGCGCAGCGTTACGACGCAGCGTTTGTGGCTGTCAAGCGTCACCTTTCCGCTGGCGACATCGGCGGCCGGAACCACGTCGAACCCGTGGCGGTTCAGCTGGTCGATTGTCCGGGTGTTGCGGGCATATCCAATCACCTTGCCCGGTTCCAATGCCACGAAGTTTGCGCCGCTGTGCCACTGTTCGCGCTGCTGGTTCCATTCGTCGTCCGGCGCACCGCACGAAATCGGCTCCAGGTCGAAGCGAAGCTTCTTCAAAGCCTGAAGCAGCGTGGGCTCCTCACGGTAGGAGACCTGCCCTCCGTCGATTGTTATGACGGTGGTGCGGTAGCGGCTCTCCTTGGCTATGAGCGGCAGGTAGCAGGCGCAGGCATCCCTGTCAAGGAAGGTGAAGACCATGTCGAGGTGGATGAAGCTTTCCGGATGCACGGGCAGCTCCTGCACCACAATGTGCTGTCTCTTGTTTTTGGAGAGGTATCGCCTTGTGAGGTCTTCGATGGCTGCGCGGGAGGTGCGGTCGCCTTGGCCTATGAGCAGCACATCCTCGCGGGCGACAAGCAGGTCGCCCCCCTCAATGTTGTGTCCTGAATCTGGGCGGAATGTCTCCGCGTGGAAAATGCGGCGGAATATCTCCTCCATCAGCAGCGCTTCGCGGTTGCGGACGGAATGGCGCATGCGGTTTATAATCACCTCGTCGTACAGTGAGGCCGAGGCGTCGCGGGTGAAGTAGAGGTTGTACAGCGGCGGAATGGGGTAGTGGCGGCCTATGCTGTCACGCTCCTCCCAACCCTCAATCAGCACGCCGGCCAGCTCCTTTACTGTCAGCGCGTCCAGCTTCTCCTGCAGGTCAACCTGATGGATGCGGCACACCTTTTCGGTAAGCTGTTTCCTCGCCTCCGCATCGGCAAGCAGCTGTTCGAGCAGTTCCCTGACATAAAAGACCTTTGTCTGCTTCTGCAGCACGCCTTCAAAAACGGCGTAATCCTGCCGGGCGATTTCCATGGAAAGGATGTCGCTGTAGAGGGCGTCACGGATGTTCCCCGGAACCATACGTTCCAGCTCGCACCCCGGACGGTGTAATATAACTCCTTGTAATTTACCTATTTCAGAATATATATGTATATCCATGTGTCATATTTTGCACAAAGTGCAAAGATACAAAAAAAAGTGTTTCGCCAAACATGTGGGAGGGTGGAAAAAATGAAAAAAAATTGTCAGCACGCATAATAAAACAGCCTTTTTTCAGATAATATGTTTTGGAAACATTAATTATTATTGCATCATGAGAAAACAAATGTTGCTGCTTCTGCTGTGCGGGCTGGCCTTCGCCCCCGATCTCTGCATCGCCCAGAGCGGGATGCCGGAGCCTCCCTGCATCATCTACAAGACCAGAAAGAATTACGACGCCAACGTGGCGGTCATGCTCTCTGCGGACAAGACGCAGATTGTGAGCTATCCCCATCCGAGGGATGTCTTCACCCGCGGGGAACTCTGCACACCGGTGCGGCTGGCCCGGAAATTCCGGCTGGACAGGCGCGGCATCGGGCCGGATGTCGCCTTCCTCTCCATCACGTACGAGGAATACAGCAGGCTGGAAAAGGCTCCAAGCCTGAGCGAGTTGGATTCCATGATTATTGACCGGAACCCAATTAAAAAAATGTACCGCTGCAACGTTCCGGCACCTGAACAGAATCTGGACGAACTGAACCGTCAGATCCGTAAGCGTTGCAAGGCTTTTGAAAGACTGGTCCCGTAACATGAGGTTCGACAAAGATAACGCACCGGTATATCTGACCGTAACTCTGGCTTTCGGCATGCTGCTGGGCTCCATGTTTTTCGGGCACCGCGAGGAGCCTGCCATGTTCATGCAGCAGCGCGGCATTTCAAAAACGGATGCTGTCCGCCATCTTATCGAAAAATATTATTTCGAGCCGGTGGACTCCGATTCGCTTACTGACGAAATGATTGCCGCACTTCTGGATCGCCTGGATCCGCACTCGTCGTATATTCCTGCAAAGGATGCGCAGAACTACAATTCGGTGCTGCTCGGCGAGTTTGAGGGCATCGGAATCACCTTCAATATTCTTAACGACACCATCACTGTCATCAGCGTCGTTCCCAACGGGCCATCCCAGAGGAAAGGGGTGGCTGTGGGTGACAGGATTGTCCGCATTGACGGTGAGAATGTGGCAGGTGTAAAAATCCAGAACACCGATGTCATCCGTAAACTGCGCGGCCCTGAAGGGACAACCGTGCGCATCGAGATTGTGAACCCTGTGCTGGAATTTCCGCTCCAGATGGAGATTGTCCGCGGCAAAATACCGATTCACAGTATCGATGCCGCCTACATCATCGCTCCGCAGACAGGGTATGTCCGCATACAGAATTTTTCCGCAACCACTGGAGCCGAATTCTCCGCCGCCCTGCAAAAACTTAAGGCGCAGGGCATGCGCAAGCTTGTGCTTGACCTGCGTGGCAATGCTGGGGGCTCCCTGCAGACGGCCGTCGCTGTCTGTGACGAGCTTCTTCCACGCCGTCAGGTTATTGTGAGCACACGCGGCAAATCGTCCGGCACTCAGGTCATCCGAGCCACCGCGATGGGAGATTTCCAGGAGCAGGACCAGCTGGTGGCTGTTCTGATTGACGAATGGTCAGCCTCCGCATCGGAGATTGTGGCCGGTGCCGTGCAGGATCAGGACCGCGGGTTGGTCATAGGCCGCCGGTCGTTCGGGAAGGGGTTGGTGCAGCGCAGCTTCACCTTGGCCGACAGCTCTGAAATCCTGCTGACAATTGCGCGGTACTACACGCCGAGCGGACGCTGCATCCAAAAGCCCTTTTTCCAGTATGAGGATGATATCGTGAACCGCTACCTGCGCGGCGAGATGCAGTCATCCGACAGCATTCCTTTCGCAGACTCCCTGAAATACAAAACGGCGAAGGGTAGGACCGTCTATGGCGGCGGCGGCATAATCCCCGACATTTTCGTTCCTATCGACACCTCCGGTGACTATGTGCTGTTCAACAATCTCTCCCAGGCGGGAATCCTTTTCCAATATTCGTTGGAATACACCGATGCGCACCGTATTGAATTGCAGCGTTTCGAGGATGTCCGCTCCTTTGAGCGCGGATTTGCCGTAACCGATGCCATGGCGGATGAGATGATCCGGCGCGGCAAGGAGAAGGGGGTTGTGACAGGCGCGGTGACTCCAGGTGCGCGCCGTGAACTTAAAAAGTGGTGCAAGGACTATATCGCGCGCAACCTATACGATGAGGAGGGATTCCTCTTTTTGGTGAACAGGGATGACAAGATTGTGCGGAAAGCGCTTCAAGTGTTGCAGGAAAAGTGAGATTTTCTTCCATTTTTGCCTTGCAGCAAACCTGCCTGCAACCCCACATAATGGTGAATGGTT
>CACYHG010000052.1 GCA_902774175.1 uncultured Bacteroidota bacterium | reverse complement strand
GCATGAAGAACATGTCCGGAGTGGGCATTTCGTTCGGTGCCGAACGGATATACGATATCATGGAGGAGGGCGGACTTTTCCCCGATACTGACAACAATTCGACCCAGGTGCTGATTGTGAATTTCGGGGAGAAGGAGCTTCGGCACACCCTGCCTTTGGCACAGCGTTTGCGTCAGAAGGGGGTGCGTGTCGAACTCTATCCTGATGCTGTGAAAATAGGCCGGCAGTTCTCCTATGCGGATGCGAGAGGCATCCCATACGTGGCTATAGTTGGGGAGGAGGAAATCGCACAGGGACGCTTACAGCTCAAAAACATGTCTGACGGCAGCCAGACCGGCATGACGGAAGAGGAGCTGATAAAGATATTAAATGATTTAAAATAAAAAAAGGAGTAATTATGTCATTGATCAAGTCTATTTCCGGTTTCAGAGGTACAATGGGGGGATTTCCAGGTGACAACCTGACTCCGTTGGATGTTGTGAAATTCACCGCGGCATACGCCTGTTTCCTGCAGGAGGCGTATCCTGAACCAAATGATTGGAAAGTGGTTGTGGGACGCGACGGACGCGTTTCCGGAGATATGGTTAACAAACTGGTGTGCGCCACTTTGATGGGCATGGGGATGCAGGTGTATGACATCGGCCTTTCCACCACACCAACCGTTGAAATGGAGGTGATCCACAGCGATGCCATCGGCGGCGTTATTCTTACCGCCAGCCACAATCCGTTCAACTGGAACGCGCTCAAGCTGCTGAATTCGGAAGGGGAGTTCCTGAACGCTTCGGAGGGCAGGAGGGTGCTTGATCTGGCTGATGCTTCAGCATTCCAATTTGTCACAACCGACAAACTGGGGAAATATATTCCGGTCGAAGGGGCCATACGCAGGCATATCGATGCCATCCTGGCATTGGATCTGGTCGATGCGGAGGCCATCCGCAAGGCCGGATTCAAGGTTGCGTTCGATGCGGTCAATTCAACTGGCGGCATAGCCCTGCCGATGCTTCTGGAGGCGTTGGGTGTCCGTCAGGTGATAGGGATCAATGCGGAACCTACGGGCGTGTTCGCCCATAATCCCGAGCCGCTGCCGGAGCATCTTACCGAATTGTGCGAAACCGTCCGCCGCGAAAAGGCGGATGTGGGCTTCGTGGTCGATCCGGATGTGGACCGGCTGGCGCTGATTCAGGAGAACGGTGAGCCGTTTGTTGAGGAATACACTTTGGTTTCTGTGGCCGATTATGTGCTGCAGCACACGCCCGGCAACACGGTTTCAAACCTCTCCTCGACACGTGCGCTGCAGGAGGTGACTGAAAAGCATGGCGGCAGCTACAGCGCCTCGGCAGTTGGTGAGGTTAATGTTGTTGCGAAGATGAAGGAGACCGGCGCCGTGATCGGCGGAGAGGGCAACGGCGGTGTCATCTATCCCGCGCTGCACTACGGCCGTGACGCGCTGGTGGGCATAGCGTTGTTCCTGACACAATTGGCACACAGCGGAAAAAAATGTTCCGAACTGCGGAAGTCCTATCCTGAATTTGTCATCTCAAAAAACAGGATGGATCTTGTTCCAGGCACCGATGTTGATGCGCTTTTGCAGCACGTCAGGGCAAAATATTCTGACCGTCCGATTATCGATGTGGATGGTGTGCGTATCAATTTCGACCGGCAGTGGGTGCACCTGCGCAAATCCAACACCGAGCCCATCATCCGCATTTATGCTGAAAGCGGCAACGCAGCCGATGCGGACGCACTGGCAAATAAAATCATAGGAGACATTAAAAGTTATTTGAGCAAATAAACGCCATGAACCAGCAAACCATACTTATAGGTATTACCCAAGGGGATATTAACGGAATCGGATACGAATTGATCATCAAGTCATTGTTGGATTCCCGCATATTGGATAGTTTCACACCGGTCATTTACGGCTCCTCAAAGGTGCTCTCATACTACCGTAAAACCATTTCAAAAGGGAATGAATTCAACTATACCATAATCCGGCAGGTGGAACAGGCTGTTCCGCACAAGGTCAACATGTTGAACATCACCGCGCAGGAACTGAAAATCGACATGGGGGAGGCCACACCGGTGTCGGCACAGGCCGCCTTTGATTCGTTGGAGATTGCTGTCAGGGATTTGAACGACGGCAAGCTGGATGCTGTGGTCACTGCTCCTGTCAACAAGATGGCCATTCAGTCCGACAAGTTCCATTTTTCCGGACAAACGGAATATTTTGCAGCCCGTACCCACAGCGACACTCCTTTGATGCTGATGGTTTCCGACCGCTTACGCATCGGGACGGCAACAACGCACTGCGCCTTGTCCGATGTCTCAAAGAAAATATCTAAAGATTTAATATTAAGCAAATTAAGAGTGCTTAACAAAAGTCTTGTCCAGGATTTCGCCTGTGTGAAACCACGTATTGCAGTTCTGGCGTTGAACCCGCATGGCGGTGAAAACGGACTGTTCGGCAAGGAGGAGGAGGAGAGCATCACTCCAGCCATCCAGGAGGCGTTCAATGAGAAGATTTATGCTTTCGGTCCTTTTCCTGCAGACGGATTTTTCGGTTCCGGCAGATATGCGAAATATGATGCGATTCTGGCCATGTACCATGACCAGGCCATGATTCCCTTCAAAACCCTTTCGTATGGTGAGGGGGTGAATTTCACTGCCGGTCTGCCTGTTGTCCGGACATCTCCGGCGCATGGCACCGCATACGACATTGTGGGTAAGGATATGGCCTCTGTCGATTCTTTCAGGAACGCCCTCTACCTTGCTTGTGACATTTATACAAACCGGCATCGGACCGAATTGGACAATGTGCCGGAACCCCAGTCCGTGCGCAATGCCGGTAACACAGAAAAGGAGTCCGCAGACTATGAATAGGAAATCTGTTGCGGATATTGCCCGATGTATCGGAGGCGAGCTGCTGCAGTCGCCTCATGCGGATGAACCTGTGCGGGAGCTTGCTTTTGACAGCCGCCGGATACGGCAGGGCGGGGGAACCCTCTTTTTCGCACTGGTGTCGCAACGCAATGACGGTCACCGATATATCGGCGAACTCTATCGCAAGGGGGTGCGTCATTTTGTGGTGAACAGTGAATTTGGTGATATCCAATCCTATCCGGAGGCTGATTTCATCCGTACGGAAGACACTCTGAAGGCTTTGCAGACGCTGGCACGCGAACACCGGAAACAGTTTCTTCTTCCGGTCATCGGCATTACCGGAAGCAACGGCAAGACAACTGTAAAGGAATGGCTCTACCAGCTGTTGTGTGACGATTACCGCATCACCTACACGCCGAACAGCTTCAATTCCCAGATTGGGGTTCCCATTTCAGTCTGGAGTCTTGACAGGGATTCGCAACTCGGCATTTTTGAAGCCGGCATTTCCAGACCGGATGAAATGGCCACGTTGGAGTCAATCATCCGGCCCACCATCGGTATCCTGACCAATATCGGCCAGGCGCACAACGAGTTCTTCATGGGCATCAGGCAGAAAATCGGAGAAAAGCTCAATCTTTTCCGTAATGTGGAGACGCTCGTCATGTCTTTTGACAACGGGGATGTCAATGAGGTGCTGCTGCGTTCCGGTCTTGCCCAACGTATCAGGTTGTTCACGTGGAGCAGAAAACGCAGGGAATCCGACCTGTTTGTGCAGGAGGTAAAGACAGATGGTCAGCAGACAGAAATAACTGCCGTTTATCAGGATAATCCGATTTCCATACGTATACCTTTCATCGACGAGGCCGCCATTGAGAATGTGCTGCATTGCTGGGCATGTATGCTGCTGCTGGGCTATTCCAACGACCGCATTGCCGAGCGGATGCTGCTGCTTAAGCCGATTGCCATGCGGTTGGAGATGAAACAGGGCATAAACCGCTGCCTTATAATAAATGACACCTATAATTCCGACATCAATTCCCTGCAGATTGCGGTCGACCTGATGTCGAACCAGCACCAGTACCAGAAACGGACGCTAATCCTTTCGGACATTCTCCAGAGCGGTCGCTCGGAACGTGAGTTGTATGAGGAGATTTCCCGGATGATATCCAATAAGGGCGTCACCCGTTTCATCGGCATCGGTGAGGCTTTGCTGCGCCATGCCGCCTGTTTCCCTATGGATAAGGAGTTTTACCGTGACACGACCGAGTTTCTCCAGCACTTTGACACGGATGAACTTGAAAACGAAGTGGTGCTTATAAAGGGGGCACGTAAGTTTGAATTCGAGCGCATTTCCGCATTTCTGGAGCTCAAGTCACATGAAACTGTGCTTGAGGTGAATCTTAACACCCTGATTGACAATTTGGATTACTTCCGTTCCAAACTGCATCCCGGAACAAAGGTGATGGCGATGGTTAAGGCGGCCGGATACGGTAGCGGAGACATTGACATCGCAAACGAACTGCAGTATCATAAAGTCGACTACCTGACAGTGGCATACGCGGACGAGGGTGTGCTGCTCCGGAACAAGAACATCACCCTCCCGATAATGGTGATGAATCCGGACGAAAGGTGTGTGGAGCTGATTCTGAAACATCGGCTCCAACCGGAAATCTACAGTTTCCGCATACTGCGTCTGTTTGAGGAGGCGTTGCAGCGCCATCCTCAGGAGGAGCGTCTGAAGGTTCATCTGAAAATTGACACCGGCATGCACCGGCTTGGCTTCGAGCCGAAGGATTTGAAGGAGCTGCTCCAGCATCTGCATGAGGACTCCCGAATAGAGGTGGAGAGTGTTTTTTCACATTTTGCCGCTGCCGATGACCCCATGGATGATGCCTTCACCCACATGCAGGCCTCACTGTTGGGCGATTGCCATGCGCAGATAAGCGACGCTTTGGGCTACAGGCCGCTCAAGCATATCGACAATTCGGTCGGCATTCTCCGTTTCCCGCAATACCAGTTCGACATGGTGCGGCTTGGATTGGGGTTATATGGTATAAATCCGTTTGCCGATCCGAACCGGATTCATTGTGTTTCAACTTTAAAGACAATCGTTTCCCAACTCAAATGGGTGACGAAGGGCGAAACTGTCGGTTACAACCGTTCATGGCGCGCAGAGCGCGACAGCCTGATTGCCACTATACCAATCGGTTATGCGGACGGTCTGCCGCGCGCCTTGAGCAACGGTAAAGGGGAGTTCCTTGTCAATGGTGAGATTGCACATTCGGTGGGTTTGATATGTATGGACATGTGCATGCTGGATGTCACCGGCATTCCGGTCCATGAAGGGGATTCCGTGACGGTGTTCGGTCCCCAATGGTCCGTAACACGGATGGCTCATCAGGCCGGATGTACCGAATATGAGATTTTGACCGGTATTTCACAACGGGTGAACCGTATGTATGTAAGAAAATAATTTTGTAAGGATGATTACATTTGTTATTGCTTTGCTGCTTTTGGTTTTCGGTTACCTGCTTTACGGGCGGCTGATTGAAAAAATGGTTGAAGTTGATCCGAACAGGCCGACTCCGGCCACCACAATGGCCGACGGTGTGGACTACGTGCCGATGAAGCCGTGGCGCATTTTCCTGATCCAGTTCCTGAACATCGCCGGAGTGGGGCCGATTGTGGGCGCCATCATGGGGGCGCAGTTCGGCACCGCATCGTTCCTGTGGATTGTCTTCGGATGTATATTCGGGGGTGCTGTGCATGACTTTGTCTCCGGATATGTCTCTTTGCGCAACAAGGGTTGCTCCCTGCCCGAAATACACGGCAGGTTCCTCGGTAACGGCGCCAAGCAGTTCATGCGGTATTTTACCGTAATATTGATGATATTGGTCGGGGCTGTGTTTGTGAAGACTCCCTCGCAGCTGCTGTTCACCAATTTCACCCCCGACTGGCAGATTTGGATCTGGCCTGTGATCATTTTTGTCTATTACATGCTTGCCACCATGCTCCCGATCGACAAGCTGATAGGACGTATCTATCCCATTTTCGGAATATTGCTGCTGCTGATGGCAGTGTTTGTGATGTGCGCCTTCTTTTTCCGTCCCGAAGTGCATCTCACCGAGGTGTGGGAGGGGCTTGAGAACCGCCATCCCAATGCAGCCACCAACCCCATTTTCCCGATGATGTTCGTCAGCATCGCCTGCGGTGCCATTTCCGGATTCCATGCCACGCAGTCTCCTCTGATGGCACGTTGCATGATCAATGAAAAACAGGCACGACCGATATTTTACGGTGCCATGATAGCCGAGGGTGTTGTGGCTCTCATCTGGGCCGCCGCGGCCACCTACTTTTTCCATGACAAGCCCGAACTCTGCGCCGGACAGGGCGGCGATGCGATGGTAGGGGTGATAGCCAGGGAATGGTTCACACCGGTCCTGGCGGTAATCACCGTGCTCGGAGTGATAGCCGCGGCCATCACGTCGGGAGACACCGCACTGCGTTCCGCGCGTCTGATTGTGGCCGACATATTCAAGATTGACCAGAAACCGATATGGAAACGTTTTCTCGTTGCCCTGCCGGTTTTCCTGCTGGCTGGAGCCATACTGGTGTACACCTTTGCCGATGCCAACGGATTCCAGACAATCTGGCGCTATTTCGCCTGGGCCAACCAGCTTCTGGCGATGGTGACGCTTTATGCTGTGACCGTATACCTGATCCAAAGGGGCAAGTGCTGGATTGTCACATTCATCCCCGCACTGTTCATGACCATGGTGTGCGCCTCATATATACTTATCGCCAAGGAGGGACTTCACCTGAACGCTCCTGTCGCCTACGGTCTGGGAGGACTGATCACCGCGGCAGCCGCACTGCTTTGTGTGCGGTATGCCATTTCATATAAAAAAAACAATAGGATATGCAAAGAAAAAGAAGACTGACATTGCTCATGCTGCTGCTTTCCGGCGGATGCCTTTGGGCGCAGCAGCCTGTGGAGAGCGACAGCACCGCCACGGACACCACGGTGCAGGTGACGCAACAGGCCTTTACACCAATGTTCACCCTCTCACAGGATGAGATTCCTGCCCGTGAATATTACGGCAACGACTGGAACACGGTTAACACCCGTGCCGCCTACAGTTTTGACCCGAACAAAACCTATACGCTTCCGCTCGATTCCGCCCATTTCTTTTTCCCTGCCAAGGGCGGGGCGGTAATCTCCCCGTACGGTCCGCGTAGCGGCCGCATGCATACCGGCACCGACTACAAGCAGAACAGTGGCGACCCGATTTACGCCGCATGGGACGGTGTGGTACGCATGGCCAAGACAGGATATTACGGCTACGGAGGCATAGTTGTCATCCGGCATGAGAACGGGCTGGAGACATTCTATGCCCATTTGTCCAAAATCATGGTGAAGGTGAACCAGAAGGTTAAGGCAGGGGAGCAGATCGGCAAAGCCGGCAGGACTGGAAAGGCAACCACCGACCACCTTCATTTCGAGACCCGCTTCCTCTACCAGTCATTCAATCCGGCAACTATAATCGATTTTTCCGGCAAAAGGCTGCAGACTGACACACTGATGGTGGTGGGCGGCAAATTCTACACAGCCGAATCCTTCCGCCAAAGGGCGACGGAAGCTGCCTTGGACATTCCGATAACCGAGGCCATGCCTTCAGATTCGGACGGTTTGGAGCCGGATCCTATTCCGGAAAAGCCAAAACCCAAGGTTAAGCCGGAGGCTCCAAAAACTCCTGCAGTGCATGTGGTCCGGCAGGGCGACACCCTTTACGGCATTGCCCGCCGTTACCATACCACAGTGGCGAAGATATGCAAGCTCAACGGCATTGACGAGGATGCAATCCTGAGCTTGGGACAGAAAATAAAGATACCCAAATAACAGATGCGACGGATTGTCATTCTGCTTCCTTTTTTCCTGCTGTTCTTTGCCGGAGTGTTGAATGCCCAGCGTTTCAATGGGGAGATTATTGCCGGCATGAACTTTTCCCAAGTGGACGGGGACGAGGTGTACGGCTTCAAAAAGTTCGGCGCCAACACCGGCTTGGGGGTGATGCTTCCCTTCAGCTTCAAGAAAAACGGGGAACGGAATTGGGCTGTCAGCATGGAGATGCTATGGCACCAGAAGGGATCCTACAAGAAGAGATATCCTTTGGATCCCAACTTCTGTGATACTTGTCCTCCGGAAATCCAATGTGATTCAGGCATCAAGTACCGTTTGGAAATGGATTATGTCTCGCTTCCGTTGATGCTGCATTACACCGACCCACGGACAAACTGGACATTTGGGGTGGGCGTTGCCTATAACCGGCTGTTCCGCATCAGGGAGATTGAAAACGGCGTGCACACCGCCACATCGCTTTCCAGCGGCACCTATACACTGACCGACTACGATGTGCTTTTCGATGTCCGTTTCCGCCTGTACCAGCGGCTGAAGTTCAATTTCCGTTATGAATATTCATTTATCCCTATCCGTACACGTACATACTACAAACAAAAAATCGGACATTACGACCCTGAGCCATGGGATCGGAACCAATATCACAATATTTTGACTTTCCGCCTGATATATGTTTTTAACGAACCAAAGGATTAAATCCGGACCGTGCAGATGAAAATCCTTGTCATCCGTTTCAGCAGTATCGGCGACATTGTGCTGGCCACACCGGTAATCCGTTGCCTCAAGCAGCAGCTTCCGGCTGCAGTTATCCATTTTCTCTGCAAACCGGCCATGAAGCCGGTGGTGGAGACCAACCCAAATATTGACAGTATACATATTTTCCGGAAGGACGATACAACTTTGGTTCAGCGGCTCCGTGACGAAGAGTACGACTATGTCGTCGACTTGCAGAAAAACAGGCTTTCACAACGGTTGTGCAGACGTATGCATGTGCCGTACAGCAGTTTCCCGAAACTTAATTTCCGCAAGTTCCTGCTTGTGCTCTTCAAGTGGAACATGATGCCGCACCTTCATATTGTGGACCGCTATTTCCGTGCTGTGGAACGTTTGGGCGTGAAGAATGACAGCGACAAGCTGGATTTCTTTCCGGAACAGGAGGATTTCAAGGAATTGGAGAATTATCCGCTGCCGGAAAAATATGTTGCGGTGGCGGTTGGGAGCCGTCACGCAACCAAGCAGATTCCGGCTGAGACACTTGAGGCGGTGGCGGAAAAATGCCGTCTGCCGCTGGTATTTTTGGGCGACAGCAATGATGCCGGTATTGTGTCAGGCATTGAAAGGCGTTTTCCTGACCATACCCTGAATTTGTGCGGCAAACTTTCGCTTCGCGCCTCCGCAGCCTGCGTTGCGAAGGCGGAGACCCTGCTGACCGGCGACACCGGCCTGATGCACATCGCCGCTGCATTGCAGAAAAGGACGGTGTCCGTTTGGGGCAACACCGTGCCCGCATTTGGCATGTATCCATACCAGCCGCACCATCCTGAAAACTGTATCATATTGGAAAACAACAGTTGCCGCTGCCGTCCCTGCTCAAAATTAGGTTATACGCGCTGCCCGCTTGGCCATTTCAGATGCATGCGCGGCATATCTCCGGCCCGAATCACCGAACTGCTAAACCAAACAGAATGAATCCGAAAGAAATCCATATAGAGGACTACGACTATCCGCTGCCGGAGGAACGTATCGCAAAGTTTCCGCTTGAGGAGCGCGATTCCTCCAAATTGCTGGTTTATGAAAACGGCGTTTTTTCCGACGACCGTTTTTCAAACATTGCCGGACATCTTCCTGAAGGGGCGCTGCTTGTCTTCAATGATACAAAGGTGATCCGGGCGCGGATGATGTTCCGGAAGGGGAGTGGCGCGCTGATTGAGATTTTCTGTTTGGAGCCATGGCAGATGTCTGCAGCACAATCTTTTGAACAACGTTCAGAGGCAGAATGGCTCTGCTTTATCGGCAACAACCGCAAGTGGAAGGAGGGGGCGTTGTCGCGCAGCGTCACCATACAGGGCAAGGAGGTCATTTTGAAGGCTGAACGGCTCCGTATGGAGCGGCAGGCCTGGGTGGTGCGTTTCTCCTGGGACCAGGGGATATCATTTGCCGAAGTCATGGAGGCGGCAGGGGAGGTTCCGCTTCCCCCGTACCTGCACCGCGATGCGGAGGAGTCTGACAAGGAGCGTTACCAGACCATATATGCCCGTTTTGAGGGTTCGGTCGCAGCGCCCACCGCAGGGCTGCATTTCACCCCGGCAGTATTTGATTCATTGAAATCTAAATCAATTGACAAGGAGTTTGTTACACTGCACGTTGGGGCCGGAACATTCAAACCTGTCTCCACGGAACTTGTCGGTGAACATGAGATGCATGTGGAGAAAATTTCCGTCACGCCAGGACAAATCAGGCGTTTGATGCAGCAGGCCGGGAAACCTTTGGTTGCTGTGGGCACCACAACTGCAAGGACATTGGAGTCGCTTTACTGGTTCGGTGTGCAGCTGTCGGAAAATCCTGAAACTGAATCGATGCTGATTGGGCAGTGGTTTCCTTATGCGGATCATCGTGATTTGCCGGCCACAGATGCGCTACAGCTTGTGCTTGAGTATCTGCAGCGTCACGATTTGCCGCTTTTGGAGGGTGAAACCAAGCTGATGATTGCACCCGGTTACCGTTTTCGGATTGTCAATGGGCTTATAACCAATTTCCATCAACCTAAAAGCACATTGCTGCTGCTTGTTTCTGCGTTGGTTGGAGATGTCTGGCGCGATGGCTACCGGTATGCTTTGGATCACGGTTTCAGATTTCTGAGCTACGGGGACAGTTGTCTGTTTTTGCCATAATTATATAACATACTGTATAATATGTTTTTATGATTAAATTCAATATTTCAATTTAACATAATATAAATTATATAACAAATTGGAACATACCAAATAACTTGATATATAATATAATAATGTAACAATAATAATAATCGATATATACGGGAATTACAGGAAATCGAAACCAAGCTGCGTCTTGGCTTCCTCCGACATCATCGCCATGTCCCAAGGCGGATCAAACGTGATGCGTACATCAACGCCGTTAATTTCCGGCACGAACGATTCGACCTCAGATTTCACAAATTCCGGCAAAGTCTCCGCAACCGGACAATTTGGAGCCGTAACAGTCATCAATATCTCCGCGTGGTTGTGTTCGTCGATGCGTATGTCGTATATCAGTCCCATATTCCAAATGTCAATGGGCATTTCCGGGTCATATATTTTTTTCAACCGTTCTATAATATCGGCCTTCAGCGTTTCCTTATCTTTCATCTTGTTGTGATTTTGCTTGATATACAATCGCAAACCTTTTAATTTGCTGAATCATGGCTAACAATCCGTTGGAGCGTGTCGGCGACAGATGTTTTTTCAGTCCGATGGCGTCAATGTATGACAAATCTGCTGAAAGTATCTCCTGAGGCGTTCTGTCAGATAAAACTCTAATTAACAGATTTATAATACCTTTTGTGATAATAGCATCACTATCAGCGGTGAAATGCAGCCGGTTGTCCCTGTATTCAGCCTGAAGCCAGACATTTGACTGGCAGCCCTCAATCCGGTACTCGTCAGTTTTATATTGAGGGTCGATAAGTGGCAAGGATTTTCCTAATTCTATGATATAGTTGTATTTGTCCATCCAATCCTCAAAATAGGAAAATTCTCCGATAATTTTTTCTTCTGCTTCCTTAATGGTCATTTTTTATGGTAACTAAATGATTGATATGCATATTTCATTAAAAGGTGGTCTGCTATGACCAACGCTGACATTGATTCCACCACCGGAATCACCCGTGGGACAACGCAACAGTCATGGCGTTTTCCTGCCGGTGGCAGCTGCGTCACCTCTCCCTTTTCGTTGAGTGTCGGCTGGGCGCGTTGCAGGCTTGGAACAGGTTTGAACGCTACATTAAAATATATATCCTCTCCATTGCTTATTCCGCCCTGAATCCCGCCCGAATGGTTGTTACGGGTGTGGAATCCCGGCTCCCAAATGTCGTTGAGTTCGCTGCCTTTCCTTGCGGCAGAGCCCATCCCGCTTCCATATTCAAAACCTTTCGCCGCATTGATGCCCATCATCGCCTGTGCAAGATCGGCCTGCAGTTTTCCGTATGCCGGTTCGCCAAGCCCGCATGGGACTCCCCTGACAATACATGAAACCATCGCGCCTGTGGTATCCCCTGTTGACCGCAGCTCCTGCAGATAATTCTCCATCTCCTCGGCCAGCTTTTGGTCCGGGCAGCAGAGCCGGTTGGCTTCGATTGCCTCCACTTTTGCCTGACTGCTCTCCCCTTTCCAACATGCCGGGCCGATTTGACGTGTAAATGCCAAAATGTGAATCCCTTCCTGTTTAAGAAGAAGTGCGGCCAATGCGCCACCAACAACCCTTGCGACACTCTCCCGTGCTGAGGCGCGGCCTCCCCCATCGTGGTCAAAAAAACCGTATTTTTTCCAATATGTGTAGTCGGCATGTGATGGGCGCAATATCCCCTCCGGATAGGCCGCATCCGTAACATCTTGGTTTTCCACCCAAAAGGCTATGGGCGCTCCTGTGCTCTGTCCATCTTTCAGTCCGGAAAGGAAACGGACGCTATCCTCTTCCATACGGGCGGAACTGCCGGTATGGCTTCCCGTTCTGCGCCGCTTTAACTGACGGTTAATCCAAGCCTTATCTACGATTATTCCAGGCGGAAAACCGTCCAGGACCCCACCGATGCCTGCACCGTGCGATTCCCCAAACGTGGTCAGCACCAATATGCGTCCGAAACTGTTACCGGCCATAATTTTCTTTTTTAAGTGATTGTATGTAGCATTCCATCAGAATGTTGCCGGCTGAATAGGCACTCAGTTTACTCTTCAGCAGCTGCTGGTGCAGCAGCTCCCACTTTGCCATAACTTCAGGATTGGTGTAGAAAAGATGGAACAGCTGCTCGCCGATAAAGCTCTTTAGGCACTCTTCCGCCTGACGGATCCTGCGGCTTTCAAAAGCGCCGTTCTCCTTCATTCGGCGGATGTAGTCGGAAATCATCTCCCGGATTTCCGGGATGCTGGTGCCGTCCAATGCGGATGCTGTAAGCACCGGAGTCTTCCATTCGGTCTGGTTATGGTTGGGGAACAGTTGCAGGGCATTGGCCAATTGTCTGCGGGTCAGTTCGGCACGAGGCCTGTTCTCCCCGTCCGCCTTGTTCACGACAATAGCGTTGGCCATCTCCATTATTCCCCGCTTGATGCCCTGCAGTTCGTCGCCTGCACCGGCAATTGTAAGCAGAAGAAAGAAATCCACCATGGAATGGACTGCCGTTTCAGACTGCCCCACTCCCACTGTTTCAACCAGAATCGTGTCGAAACCTGCCGCTTCGCACAAGATGATGCTTTCACGTGTTTTCCGCGCCACACCGCCCAATGAGCCGGCGGAGGGTGAAGGACGGATAAAGGCGTCCGGTTGGACGGAAAGTGTTTCCATACGGGTTTTGTCGCCAAGAATACTACCCTTGGAAATTTCGCTGCTCGGATCCACAGCAAGCACCGCAATCCGGTGGCCGGAGGCAATCAGATGGTTGCCGAAACATTCTATGAAGGTGCTTTTCCCCGCTCCGGGAACGCCTGTGATGCCGATACGGACCGAATGTCCGGAAAAAGGGATGCAGGCATCTATTATCTCCTGCGCTTGAGCGTAATGTTCAGGCAGATTGCTTTCAATCAGTGTGATGGCCTTGCTTAGCACTGTCCTGTCATGGGCACGGATGCCATCCACATATTCCGAGGTTGTCAGTTGCGGCGCCTTTTTAAGCGGTTTTTTTTTCAGATACGGGTTCACCTGCGCCGGCTGCGGAATGCCATCATTCACATGAAGTGCTGATTGATAGTCGTTTTGAATATTATCCATGCCTTTTTTTTTACAATGCAAAGATAAGCATTTTTAGGATAGGTAGCACACAATAAAAGCCATTCAATGCCGTTAAAGCAAAAAAATACGATATGAGGAAAGGACTTTTTTTAGGCACACTTCTGCTGCTGGCTTTCGGACGGGCATTTTCCCAGGATACCCCTAACAGGATTGTATGTCATGCCGTAATAGAGGGACGCGACACTATCCCTGTTTTTGAATTGAAGCCCTATAACGTGATTGCATTCAGGGGTAATTTGAGCAACAAGGAGATACGGAGAAAAACACGTCTCATGAACAATGTCATCAAAGTTTATCCATATGCTCGGCTTGCCGCTGTAAAACTGCATGAGTATGATTCCCTGCTGTTATCCATTCCTAATGACGAACAGCGAAAAAAGACCATGAAGCAGGTGGAGAAGGCCTTTGTGAAACAGTACACCCCGATTGTGGAGGACCTCTCCTTCAACCAGGGGATTGTGCTGCTTAAACTGATTGACCGCGAAACCGGCAAGACCACTTACCGCATTGTGGACGAACTGAGAGGAAAAATCACCGCCTTCTTCTACCAGTCCATTGCAAGGTTGTGGCACTATAACCTTAAAGACAACTACGACCCAAACGGCAGGGACGCGGAAATCGAATCGATTGTCCGTATGATTGAAACAGGTAAAATCAAAATCTGAAATTATATTAACACATGAAACACAGCATTTTCATCCCATGCATAGCAGCATTGTTCTGCCTTGCCGCATGCGTCGCCCCAAGCAATCCGGCCACCGATGGTACTGAAACCACGGATACCGCCACCGTAAAGGCATCCCACATCAAAACACTGAACACACAGGATTTTATCCGTGAAATATACGATTTCCGGAGCGGAGCCGCCTGGAACTATCTTGGCAGCAAACCCTGCGTCATCGACTTCTACACCGACTGGTGCCGTCCATGCCAGGCCATGGCACCGCTGATGGAGCAGCTGGCCGAGAACTTCGAGGGACGAATTGATTTCTATAAGGTGAACGCTGACAAGGAACCGGCTCTCTCCCACTATTTCAATATCGACGCCATCCCCTGCTTCCTTTTTTGCACCCAGCAGGGCGAACCCATCCGTGTGACAGGCGCACTCTCCGAGGAGATGCTGCGCACCTACCTTGAAAAGATGCTCTGATGGAAACGTCGGATATCACACACAATGGCACTGTCATTTTTTGTGACGGACGGAGAATTCAGGTGAAAATTACAGTTGGCGATGCCTGCGCCCACTGTGCCGGACAGGCCGGGTGCAAACTGATGAATGCGACGGAGCGTGTCGTTGAGGCGGGACTCGAACGTAACGCGCCCTCTTTTTCAGTTGGAGAGCAGGTGCTTGTACGGATGAGGGCCGGCAACGGATTCAAGGCGGTGTTCTACGCCTACCTTCTACCTGTCATCATGCTGATGTCCTGTGTAATCGTCATGTTTTCATTGCATTGTAATGAAGGTGCGACCGCATTGGCGGCCATTGGCGCCGTTGTACTCTATTATCTGCTGTTCTATCTTTTCCGACGCAGGATTAACCGAAAATTTTCCTTTAAAATTGAAAAATTAGCAGAATAGAACAATATTATTGGTCTAAAAGGCGTTTTTTATAGGAAAAATTTCCAAATTAGACAAATTTTTATCCATTTGGAATATTATTTGGAAGAGTGAATCCGTCCTCAGGGACGGATTTTTATTTTGTAACAAAAAAAAACAGATATGAAACAATTTGCATTGTTGATGGCGGCAGCGGCCATACTGCTAAGCAGCTGCGAGGAAATCAGAAAGAAAAAGCCGGAGACCAGGATTCCGGTCCGCGTGGAGGAGGTGACTATCGGCAGCATGGGCGAAACCCACAGCTATGTGGGCACAATCGCTGCTGACAAGGCGGTGACGCTCAGCTTTGAAACGGGCGGCGCACTGCAGAGGATATGTGTCAGGGCCGGACAGAAGGTCGCCAAGGGGACGCTGCTGGCGGAGCTGGACAATAGGACCGCACGCAATGCCTACGAGGCTGCCAAAGTGACACTGGAACGGGCGGAGGACGGATACCGTCGTGCGGAGAGCGTCTATCAGAAAGGGAGCCTTCCGGAGGTGAAGTGGGTGGAGATCCAAACCCAGCTGAACCAGGCCAAATCCATGGCGGACATCAGCAGGAAGAATCTGGAGAACTGCAGCCTCTACGCCCCGCAAAGCGGCACCGTCGGCAACATACAGGTGGAGGCTGGCATGAATGTGATGCCTTTCCAGCCTGTCATGCAGCTGCTTGACATGAGCCGCATCTCCGTAAGCGTCTCAATTCCGGAAAATGAGATTGCCGCGTTGCGCATCGGGCAGACCGCACGTGTAAGGGTTCAGGCCCTGGATGCCGTGTTTGACGCAAAGGTGACTGAAATTGGCGTTGTGGCCGACCCTCTCTCCCACGCCTACCCTGTGAGCCTTCAGGTGGCAAGGCCTGACGCGAAGCTGCTGCCGGGGATGGTGTGCCGTGTGGAGATGGCTGATGCTGACACCGGCGTCACCAGCATCGAAATCCCTGCCAAGACTGTCCAGATCAGCAACGACGGCCGCGAGTTCGTCTGGCTCTGCATTGACGGCAAGGCGCACAAGGCCTTCATCACTACCGGCGGATTCACCGCAAACGGAGTGCGTGTCACCGAAGGGCTGAAGCCTGGCGACCGCATCATAACTGACGGAAGCCAGAAAATCAGCGAGAACACCCTTCTCCAAATCCAATAAAACTTTGCTGCCGTTATGAAGAAGAAGAAAATCGGATTTGTGGAATCGATGATGCAGCATCATCGTATCATTTACCTTGTGATAGTTCTGCTGATCGGTTACGGCATCTACGGACTGATTGGTATGAACAAGCAGGAATTTCCGGAATTCACGCTGCGCGAAGGCATTGTGGCGGCAGTATACCCCGGAGCCACGCCTGAGGAGATGGAGCTGCAGGTGACAAAACCGCTGGAGCAGTTCCTCTTCACCTATCCTGAGGTATGCAAGGAGAAGACCTATTCCTATTCCCAGAACGGGATTGTGTATGTGTTTGTATCGCTTGAAACGAGTGTGAACAACAAGACTGAGGTCTGGTCCAAGATCCGCCACGGGCTGAAGGATTTCAAGATGCAGCTGCCATCAGGCGTGCTGGCGGTGGTGGTCAACGATGATTTCGGGAACACCTCTTCCCTGCTGATAACCATACAGTCCAAGGACAAGACCTACAAGGAGCTGCACAACTACATGGATGCGCTGTGCGACAACCTGCGTACCGTAAAGGCGGTGGGTAACATCAAGATATACGGGGAGCAGCGCGAGGAGATAGATGTCTATATCGACCAGGAGAAACTGGCCACCTACGGCATCAGCAGCAAGACGCTGATGGCCGAACTCTTCACCCAGGGCTTTGTCTCCGCCGGAGGGAGCATCGACGACGGCAGCAGCATCCTGCCCATCCATATCGAGAACCCCATTACAAACGAGCAGGAATTGGGTGAGCAGATTATCTGGTCCGACCCGCTTGGAAACGTGATCCGGCTGAAGGATGTCGCACGCATCCGCCGGCAGTACGAGACCCCCTCCTCCTTCATCCGCAAGGATGGGGAGAATGCGCTGGTGCTCTCGGTGGAGATGCAGCCGGGCAACAACATCGTCACATTCGGCAAGCAGATTGAAAAGCAGCTGGACAAATTCCAGAAAAGCCTGCCGGAGGATGTGCAGCTCTACCGCATCACCGACCTGCCCAAGGTGGTCAGCACCTCGGTATATTCCTTTTTGCGTGACCTCGGCGTTGCCATCTTGGTGGTGATATTTGTCATGCTGATGCTCTTCCCTGTCCGCTCCGCCCTGATCACCGCCTCCAGCATCCCCATAACCATCACCATCACATGGGCCATCATGTATGCCTTCAAGATGGAGATCAACACGGTGACTCTCGCCTCCCTGATTGTGGTCTTAGGCATGATTGTGGATAATGCCATCGTCATAATTGACGGATACATCCATAACATTGAACATGGGCTTACGCCCAAGGAGTCCGCCATCCAGAGCGCAAACAGCTACTTTGAGCCGCTGCTGGTGGCGACTTTGGCCATGGGTCTGGCCTTCTTCCCCTTCATGT
>CACYHG010000051.1 GCA_902774175.1 uncultured Bacteroidota bacterium | reverse complement strand
TCCAACATTGAGCGCAACCTCTACCTGACCATGCAGCTGATGGAACTGGACATTCCCATGGTGCTGGCCCTGAACATGATGGACGAGGTGTACAGGAACGGCGGCTCGGTTAGGGTGAATGAGATGGAAAAGCTGCTCGGAATACCTGTGGTGCCCATCTCCGCCGCCCGGAACGAAGGGTTGGACGAGCTTGTGGAGCATGCCATGCATGTGGCCAAATATCAGGAGAGGCCGCTGCGACAGGATTTTTGCGACAAGGAGGAGTGCGGGGGCGCGGTGCACCGCTGCCTGCACAGCATCATGCACCTGATTGAGGATCACGCCCAGCGGGCCGGCATTCCGTTGCGCTTCGCCGCAGGCAAGCTGGTGGAAGGCGACGATGTGGTGCTGGAGGCCTTGCAGCTGGACAGCAACGAAAAGGAGATGCTGGAGCATATAATTGTCCAGATGGAGGAGGAGCGCGGCCTTGACCGTGCCGCCGCCATCGCCGACATGCGCTTTTCATTCATACGCAAGCTCTGCAGCCGGACGGTTGTAAAACCGAAGGAGAGCAGGGAGGCGTTACGCAGCCGTAAAATCGACCGGCTGCTGACCGGGCGTTGGAGCGCGATACCTATTTTTGTGGCTGTCATCTGCCTTGTTATCTGGCTGAGCATCGATGTGCTTGGCGCTCCTTTGCAGGACTGGCTGGACCAGGGCATCGGCTGGATAGCCGGACGTTGTGAGGCAGGTATGCAGGCGGCTGATGTAAGCCCGGCGGTGGTTTCGCTGGTGATTGACGGAATTTTCGGCGGGGTGGGCAGCGTGCTGAGCTTTGTGCCCATAATCATACTGCTTTTCTTCTTTTTAAGTCTGATTGAGGACAGCGGCTACATGGCGCGTATCGCCTTCGTGACGGACAAGCTGCTGCGTAAGGTCGGCCTTTCGGGGCGGAGCATCGTGCCGCTGCTAATCGGTTTCGGTTGCTCCGTGCCTGCGGTGATGGCCACACGGACGCTGCCGTCCGCACGCGACCGTCTGAAAACCATCCTGCTGACCCCGTTCATGAGCTGTTCCGCCAAAATCCCCATCTACGCCTTTTTCACCTCGGCATTCTTTCCCGGACATGGCGGACTGGTTCTGATAGGATTGTATCTTTTCAGCATCTGCATTGGTGTGCTGCTTGCCCTGGCCACCAAACGTATCGGCAACAGGAGTGAGGCGGCGCCGTTTGTGATGGAGCTGCCCAACTACAGGATGCCGCAGCCAAAGAATATCGCCCACCTGCTCTGGGACAAGACCAAGGATTTTGTGCAGCGCGCCTTCACCGTCATCTTTGTTGCGACCATTGTTATATGGTTCCTGCAGCATTTCAATTTCCGCTTTGAGCTTGTGGATGAGGAGGGGAGCATGCTGGCATGGATTGCCGGATGGATTGCGCCGCTGTTCAACCCCATCGGTTTGGGCGACTGGCGGATTGTCACCGCATTGATTTCCGGCTTCATGGCAAAGGAGAGCGTGGTCGCGGTGATGGAGGTGCTCAACCTTACCGCGCTGTTCAACCCGCTGACTGCCGCCTCCATGCTGATATTCTGCCTTATGTACACGCCTTGTGTGGCTGCCATCGCCTCCATTCGTCGCGAACTTGGGAGCCGCTGGGCGCTGTTTGTGGTTTTCTTCCAGTGCCTGCTCGCCTGGCTGTGCGCAGGTGCCGTCTACTGGCTGCTATGCCTGATTTTTTAATTGCTTATGATTTATTTTTAAAGATATGGATACAACACATAATCACCATGAACATCATGAACATCATGAACATCATGAGCACCATGGTCATCATCATAGTCACCACCATCATCATCATGAGGCGCATCTGCCGGAAAAGATGGGGGCTGTCTATCTGTTTGCGGTGACGCTCAACCTGCTCTTCACCGCTGTGGAGGCTGCCGCCGGTTGGTGGGGGCAGTCGATGGGGCTGCTTTCGGATGCGGGGCATAATCTGAGCGATGTATGCTGCCTGCTGCTTGCCATGCTGGCCTTCAGGCTTTCAAGGACAAAGGCCACACACCGCTTCACCTACGGCTTCCGGAAAACCTCCGTGCTGATTTCATTGGTGAATGCGGTTCTGCTTCTGGCTGTAGTTGTTGTGATTATTGTGGAGAGCCTTCAAAAGTTCGCCCATCCTGCCGAAGTGAGCGGTGCGTTGGTGACATGGACGGCGGCTGCCGGCATCCTGATCAACGGCTTCACAGCCTGGCTGCTTTCCGGTCATAGGAAACATGACATCAATACACAGGGCGCATTCCTTCACATGCTTACGGACACGCTTGTATCATTGGGCGTTGTGATTTCGGGCATTGTCATTTCCGTGACCGGTTGGAACTTTGTGGACCCTGTTATCGGTCTTGCGATTGCGGCGGTGATTCTGGTCTCCACGGCGAAACTGCTGTGGGAGAGCGTCCGCCTTTCGGTCGATGCTGTGCCGGAGGGGATCCATCCGGAGGAGATTGTCCAGAAGATGAAAAGTGTGGAAAATGTGACGGATGTGCATCATCTGCATATCTGGCCTGTCAGTACCACGGAGACCGCCCTTACCGCGCATGTCGTGGTGGCGGAGGAGGCCCGTTTTGCCGATGTGACAGCTTCCCTAAAGGCTCTGCTGGCTGAGGAGGGGATACGTCACAGCACCCTTGAGCTTGAACCGCCGTCGGTTTCATGTCCTGACATCCATTGCGAACCTAAATAAAAGAGATACTTTAGATGAATACACCTACAATACTGATATTAATTTTATTGCTAATTATAACAGTTTTTGTTATCCGCTCGCTGCACCTGCAGCGGAAGCGGGGCTGCTGCTGCGGAGGCTGCAACGGTTGCGGCGGCTCCTGCCGAGACTGCCGCATGGATTGCCCGCACGGCGCGGGAAAGGAAAAATAGGTTGATTTTGCCTGTTTTGTAGTTTTTTGGTTATTGGAGAAGGCAGCGTAAATGGCTGCCTTTTCTTTGTTAAGGGGTTTAAAGGGTTTAAGGGGTTTAAGAGGTTTAAGGGGTTTAAGAGGTCCTTTTTTTCTCCGCGCAGCTTGAATTTAGGTTTGTTTTATTTCGGCATCTACAACGAAGATATCCCCTTCGGAATCCACCAAAACATTGCGAGGTAGAAGATCCCATGCTTCGTAATCCCCATTGAAGAAGTGTCCTTCTTCTGACCCTTTTTCAAAACCGAGAGCCGCCATATAGGTGTCAATCATTATTTGACTAGCAGGTTTGGCATTGGCAATTCTTGGTTGGAAAAGTACAGGTTGGACAGTCCGTCCATCAAAACCGGCAAAACCGTAAAAAGAATATGCCGTGTCAGGGAATATGGTATTGTGTAGCAAAATTTTTTGGAGCAAAGAAACTATGCTTCCGTTATTGAGCAAATTGTTAACCTTGTATATCCCTTTGTCCGCAACATATGTGTCGTTTTCATGGCCGCTTGGTCCTGGAATACCAAGGTTAAAGATTTCCATCATTGGAATCCAAAATCCTTGGGATTTTGCCATTTGCTCTGCAATACGTTGTTCTGTTTCAAATGAATTTACATTTGTTTTGCCAACGCCAGATTGCGTTTCATATATTCCGCAAAGTCGGCTGAGCTCATCTGCGATTTCTTTGATTCGGCGATTTTCCGCTTCTTGCGCTCCGTCACTTCCTTGTGGAACCGATTTAAATATTTCATAATTCATTCTAATTTTTATTTTCAATCTGCAAAAGTACAAAAATAACAGATACCAAACCGGAAAAAGCAAAAAAATGATTAATAAGAGTCACCGCATACGGGCTGGGGAACGGCGGAATCATCTGCGTTCCGGAGTGGTGTCCAGCGCGGCGATGATCGCCATGGCGGCGAAGACTGGAACCGCAAGCTTGTCCGTATCAAGGAAATTGTTGAAGAATCCGTGCGCGAAATAGCTCACCAGCGCGACGGTGCATACAATGGCGCATGTGCGCCGGTATGGTGTCGCCTCCTTCCTGTGATACAGCTGCAAACCCTTTGAAAGGCAGCATGCAATCAGCAGGATGAGCAGCAGCGGGCCGGGGATGCCGGTCTCGGAGAGCAGTCCGAGGTATTCGCTGTGCGCGTTGCCGCCGTCACCGGCGTTGGTGGTGATGATGGTCTTGTAGCGCGGGTTCTGGAACGGGGCGTACTGGAACTGGTATGTGCCTGGCCCCCAGCCAAGCATTGGTTTCTTTTTGAACATCTCAATGGCCGATGTCCAGCGGTTGATCCGCTCCACATTTGATGCGTCCGACGATATGTTCGACATCGACTGCAGATGCTCCACCAAGTTTTTGGAGGATTCCGTGTCGTTCTTGTTCAGCCGGTAGCGGATGTCATCGGCAAAAAAGACAACTGTCAGTGTCAGCACGATGGTTACGATGGCGATGAGGCGGAACCTGATCCGGAAAAAGGCCAGAACGAACACGCCTATGGCGATGGCAAGGCTCAGCCATGCGGCACGGCTGAACGAAAGGTAGAGCCCAACCAATGCGATTACAAGCAGCAGAACCGAAAGCCTGCGCCTGCCTTTCCCCGCCGTGCGGTCGGCCGCCATGCCGGGCAGCAGGCAGCAGAAAAAGGCCAGTACCGCGCCGTATGCGGTGTGGTCGTTGTAGTAAGGGCTCATTATCCAGTAGGCGACCTTTTCAACCGCGCCGTATTGGATGTGCTTCACCGTTGTGATGCAGACCACAATGCCCAATCCTATCGCATAGCAGAAAAGGAAGCGGAAGGCGTTCCGCTCATCACGGTAAATCTGTTCGGCCAGATAAAAGTAACAGGGGACAAGGAACCAGATTTTGCTCAGCAGGTATTTGAAGGAGACCAGCGGCATGGTGCTGAAACAGCTGGCAACGAAGAGCCATCCGAGGTAGCCGTACAGCACGCAGGAAATCGGATGCCGCAGGATTTCCTTGGGATAATCCCTGTTTTTCAAAACTTTCCACAAAAAAAGCAGCATCAGGATTATCAGGAACGGCTCGGCCGGAACGGAGAGGTCGGTGGCAATGTCGGGTATCTTCTCGCTGATGCGGATGGAGAAGGGGGTGAGCAGCGCCATCAGATAGAGGGAGCGGTCGGTGTGCATGACAAGCAGGTAGAATGCTATGATCACCAGCACGCTGTATGCCACCCACGGCATCTCATACCGCACACCTATGGCGCAGAGCAGCAGGAACAACCCGGTCAGTCCGCAGATGAACAGGCCGCTCCGGTGCTGTCGAAGCCAGATGGTGACACGCTGCCTCATAATGGAATGTCAGGCTTGCGGTTGCGTTTCCTCCTCAGGACGTTTGCGCCTTGCGCTCTCCCTGAATGCCCTGCCGAACGATGCCAGACTCTCCCTGCATACAATCAGGAAGCAGGCGAAGAGCAGCACGCACAACGTGGTCACGATGGTGATGACAAGTTTCTTGGGATAGCATTTCTTGTCCGACACCTTGGCCCGTTCAACCACAAATTTCTGCGGCAGGCTGTAGCTCGCATCCACGCGACTGTTCTGGTATTTCTGCTGGTAAATCTCCTGAACCTCCTTAAGATGGTACAGGCGGTCGCGGACCGAGACATAGAGCGGCCCCCATTTCTCCAGCTTTTCCAGCTCCTTTTTCAGACGCTCCACGGCGGCGTTGTTGCCTTTCGCCACCTCGACCGCATATTGCTGGGTCAGCCGTTCGGACTGCGACTCATAGTCATACACGCCGTAGCTCATGATGTGCGAGAGGGAGTCGTTCAGCAGCGCTATATCCTCTTCGGTCTTGTTCATCTCATCCTGCAGAATCTGGAAGGCCTCCTGCGAACGCTGCTGCACAATCCGGCGTTTGAGCGTGTCGTAGTAGTCCGCGACCTCGTTGGCCATATCAGCGGCCAGTTTCGGGTCTATGTCCTCCACATTTATCTGAACGGCAAGATTGTGGGTGCGCGAAAAGGTTACGTTTCCGGTCACATATTTGTACAGTTTCGTCTCCCAATACTTTGAATTGGTGTCGATGTCATAATGCCGGATAAGGTCATATTTTTGTATCAGGTGGTCCTTGATGTCGCGGGACTGCAGTATCTGGATCATCTGCTCGATATGCTGGTCGTTTCCGAACTGGGTCACATCCAGAAACTCGTTGTAGTTCCCTTCAGCCAGCACCAATTGCGAAACCGCATTGGACGAGGTGGGGAACATGATGACCGACGACCTGTACTTTGGCTTGATGAAACGAGGTGTCGAAAGCGTGAAGGAGACGACGGCTGTGACTACGGCCAAGATAAGCAGCAGCTTCCAGTATCCGGCGAGCTGCAGCAGAATGTTGAATCCTTTTTTTGAATTGTTTTCGGTTGCCATATCTTATTAATTGAATTATCGCTGTAAAATGAAAAGGGCCGGTTGTTTGTGCAGGTCCGGACGGGGGCTCTTTTTCCAGTTCCGGACTGATTTTGTTACAATGTATTCGTTTTCAAGGGTTATGTTGGCCGCAACGCATAGGCGGGTATCGTCCTGGCAGCTCTGTAGCAGCAGTTCCCAAAGCTGGTTGTTCCTGTATGGGGTGTCCATGAAAATCTGGGCGGAGTCGTTGTGGGCCGAATCGCCCTCCATTTGGCGGATTTTCCGCAGCAGCTCATCCTTCTCCCTCGGCAGGTAGCCATGGAAACTGAAGCGCTGCCCGCAAAGTCCGGAGGCCATCAGCGCGGAGAAGATGGAGGAGGGGCCGATAAGCGGCACCACCCTGATGTTCCGCTCCTGGGCGGCGGCTACAAGCTCCGCGCCCGGATCGGCGATGCAGGGGAGACCCGCCTCCGACATTATCCCTATTGATTCCCCGGCCTCGACCGGCGCAAGCAGCAGCCTGCTGTCCAAGGTCTGCGTGTGTTCGTTAAGTTCGTGGAATGTGCATTGGTCAATGGGGAAGGAGGGGTCGATCTTTCTGAGGAAGCGGCGTGCGGTGCGCAGCTCCTCCACAACAAAATGGGAGAGGCCCCGTATGATGCCGATGTTGTACGCCGGAATGCAGCGAGCAACATCATCCCCGCCCAAAAGGGTGGGGATAAGATATATTGTCCCCTGTGCGGCGGTGTTGGTCACGGCTAAGCTTCCAGTTCGGATTTTATCCAGTCGTAACCCTTCTCCTCAAGCTTCAGAGCCAAGGACTTGTCGCCGGTCTTGACGATTTTCCCCTCATAGAGTATGTGGACGAAATCCGGGACAATGTAGTTCAGCAGCCGCTGGTAGTGGGTTATCACCAGCATGGCGTTATCCTTGTTGTGCAGCTGGTTGACCCCGTTGGCCACAATGCGCAGCGCATCGATGTCAAGGCCGGAGTCGGTCTCGTCCAGCAGGGCAAGCTCCGGTTCGAGCATCGCCATCTGGAAAATCTCGTTCTTCTTCTTTTCGCCGCCCGAAAAGCCTTCGTTCACGGCGCGGTTGGAGAGCTTGGCCGTCAGTTCGACAACCTTCTTCTTCTCCTCCATGCGGGCAAGGAACTCAGCCGTGCCCAGCGGCTCCAGCCCGCGGTATTTGCGGATGTCGTTAAGAGCGGTGCGCATGAAGTTGCTCATGCTTACCCCCTTGATTTCCACCGGATACTGGAAACCGAGGAATATTCCCTCGCGGGCGCGGTCCTCAACCGGCATTGCCAGCAGGTTCTTTCCCTTATATAAAATCTCACCTTGGGTCACCTTAAAGATGTCCCTGCCTGCAATGACTGCGGCAAGTGTGCTTTTCCCGTTCCCGTTAGGGCCCATCAGGGCGTGCTTTTCACCCCTCCGGATGGTCAGATCCACCCCCTTCAGTATCTCCTTTCCCTCTATTGAGACATGCAAGTCTCTGACTTCCAATAATGTTTCCATTCAGTTCGCTTCAGTTTGTGCAAAATGCAAAAGTAGTTTTTTTTTTGTTATCTTTTGACAGTTTTCGTATCCCAATTTTGACTATATTTGCAATTTGAACGCAATCATAGGCAAGCATGGATAACGACCTCAAAACGACCCCTTATTTCACACATCTGCATGTGCACACGCATTATTCCATACTGGACGGCATGTCCTCCATCCCCGATCTGGTGGAAAAATGTCTCCGCAATGGCATGGAGGCGCTGGCCATCACTGACCACGGCACCATGTACGGCATTAAGGAATTCTTTGATTATGTGGATAAAAAGAATAGCAAGTTAAAGGAATCGGGCGAAAATCCGTTCAAGCCTATTTTCGGTTGCGAGGTGTACGTTGCGAGGCAGACGACAACAAACCCTTCTGGAAGCAGGTTTGTTAAGGATCACAAGGAGAACCGCAGCGGATACCACCTGATATTGTTGGCTAAGAACGAACAGGGTTACCACAATCTCTGCAAAATGGTTTCCGCCGCCTGGATAGACGGCCACTATTACAGTCCCCGTATCGACCGTTCTCTGCTGGAGGAGTACCATGAAGGGATCATTGCATGTTCCGCCTGTCTGGCGGGTGAGGTTCCACGCGCACTGGCTTCGGGCGATTACGAAAAGGCAAAAGCTGCGGCTTTATGGTACAAACAACTGTTTGGAGAGGACTATTATCTTGAGATGCAGCGTCATCCGACCGACAAGCCGGGCGGCGACAGGGAGGTGTTCGAGCAGCAGAAGCCGGTGAACGAAGGGCTGCTGCGCCTTTCTGCGGAGACCGGAATAAAGATTATCTGTACAAATGATGTCCATTTTGTTGAGGAGGAGCATGGCGAGGCTCATGACCGTCTGATCTGCCTCAGTACAGGCAAGAAGTGGAGCGACACTGACCGTCTTCACTATACCAAGCAGGAGTGGCTCAAGACACCGGACGAGATGGCCGCACTTTTTGCGGATGTGCCGGAGGCTCTTGCCAACACAAAGGAGATTGTGGACAAGGTGGAGTTTTTCCCTCTGAAACATGCTCCGATAATGCCGGTGTTTGACATTCCGGAATCGTTCGGCACGGTGGAGGGCTACCGCGAGAAGTTTACCGAGGAGGATCTTAAGGCGGAGTTCGAGGCGGACGGGGTGGGCCGCATAGCCAAATTGGGCGGACTTGACAGGGTATACCGCATCAAGCTTGAGGCCGACTATCTGCGCAAGCTCACCTTGGACGGCGCACGCATCCGTTACGGGGATCCGGTACCGGACGATGTGATGGAACGGATTGATTTCGAGCTTGGCGTTATGCGCAACATGGGCTTTCCTGGCTATTTCCTGATTGTTCAGGACTTTATTTCCGCCGCACGCGGCATGGGAGTCTCCGTTGGTCCGGGCCGTGGTTCGGCAGCCGGTTCCGTTGTGGCCTACTGCCTGAAAATAACCGATGTGGATCCTTTGAAATATGACCTGCTGTTCGAGCGTTTCCTGAATCCTGACCGCATCTCCCTGCCCGATATCGATGTGGATTTTGACGATGACGGCCGTTACAAGGTCTTGAACTGGGTGACCGGAAAATATGGGAAGGAGCGAGTTGCGCATATCATCACCTACGGGACAATGGCGGCCAAATCAAGCATCAAGGATGTGGCGCGCGTGCAGGATCTTGACCTCGCCACTTCAAACAGCCTTGCCAATATGATTCCTTCCGACCTTCCGGAGGATCCGAAGACGCACAAGCCGATGAAGGTCAATATTAAGAACTGCATTTCGGCTGTGCCGGAGATGAAGTCGGCATATGACAGGGATCCGAAAATCCGGGAGGTGCTCACCTACGCCTCGCAGTTGGAGGGAACTGTACGCCAGACCGGTGTGCATGCCTGCGGTGTGATTATCGGGGCTGACGACCTGACCAATTTCGCCCCGTTGTCAACCATCAAGGACAAGGATTCCGGCGAAGAGGTGCTTGTGACGCAGTACGAAGGCTCCGTTGTGGAGGATGTCGGCCTGATCAAGATGGATTTTCTGGGCCTGAAAACACTTTCAATCATAAAGGACACATTGGAGAATGTGCGCAAGTCTCGTGGCGAAACAGTTGACATAGACCACATCCCGATGGATGACGAGGCCACATACCGCCTCTTCTGCGATGGGAACACCATCGCCACGTTCCAGTTTGAATCGCCAGGTATGCAGAAATACCTGCGTGAGGTTCGAGGATCTGATTGCAATGAACGCGCTCTACCGTCCGGGGCCGATGGACTACATTCCGCAGTTCATCAACCGTAAGCACGGCAGGGAACAGATTGCCTACGATATTCCTGAAATGGAAAAATACCTTAAGGATACCTATGGCATAACGGTTTATCAGGAACAGGTGATGCTGCTCTCACGCCTTTTGGCAGACTTTACGCGCGGTGAATCCGACACGCTGCGGAAGGCGATGGGAAAGAAGCAGATTGCAAAGATGATGGAACTGAAGGACAAGTTTATGCGACAGGGTGAGGCGAACGGGCATGACCCCAAGGTGCTGGAGAAGATCTGGGCAGACTGGGAAAAGTTCGCCTCATACGCCTTCAACAAGTCGCATGCGACCTGCTATTCCTGGATCGCATACCAGACAGCCTACCTTAAGGCGCACTATCCGGCGGAGTTCATGGCTGCCAACCTTACCCGCAACCAGAACAACATTAAGGAGATAACCGTGCTGATGGCTGAATGCAAGCGGATGAAGATCCCTGTGCTCGGTCCGGATGTGAACGAATCCGACCTGCAATTCACCGTCAATTCAAAAGGTGAGATCCGCTTCGGACTTGCAGCACTGAAAGGCGTGGGTGAGGCCGCATCCGAATCGGTTGTAGCCGAACGACGGAAAAACGGCAACTACACCTCAGTTATGGATTTTCTGCAGCGGGTTAACCTGCGCACATGCAACCGCAAGTGCGTTGAAAGCTTAGGACTGGCCGGCACCTTCGAATCGTTGGACGACCTCCGTTGCGAGCTGTTCGAAAATTCTGATTTCCTGGAGCGTATAATGCGTTTTGCAGCAAGGTATCAGGAACGGAAAGCCTCAATCCAGACCTCTCTCTTCGGGGATGAGACCGTCAGTGTTGAGGAGAGCGGCATGGAGGTGCCGGAGGTGCAGCCCTGGAGCGTAATGCAGCGGCTCCAGCATGAGAAGGAGATTTGCGGCTACTACGTTTCCGGACATCCGATGGACAAATACAGGCTTGAATCCCGTATGTTCTCATGCAGCACCGTCTCCGAACTGAAGGCCATCGCAGCCGAATCGAAGGCCTCCAAGGTGACACACTATCTGGCCGGAATGCTCGTGCAGGCGGACTGCCTTACAAGCCAGAAGGGGAACGAATATGCAAAAGTGGTCATAAGGGATTATGAGGAGGAGATGACGCTGTTTGTCTTCGGAGAGGTTTTCCTGAAATACCGGCATCTGCTGCAACCTGACTACCAAGTGCTGATGGCAATGCAGGGGGAGGTCCGTCAGGATCGTTTCTCATGGCGGGTGATGGAGGTTCATCCGTTGGAGTCTGTAATGGAGAAATTTGCAAAACGGATCAGGCTTTCGATTCCGGTCTCCAGAATAGATGCCGGATTGTCAGAAAGATTGGAGCATTTGTGCGAAGAGTTTTCGGACGAGCATAAAGTTGATCTGGACATTTGTGTGACCTCCGGGGATTCGCAGACGGATGTGACCCTGACAATGCGGAAGGGGCTGGATGTCGCCTCCTTCTGCCAGCAGCTGCAGAGCGATTATCCCGATTTTCCATTGTCTGTTAGCCGGTAATTTAAAACATGGAATGGTTTTTGTACATCTTTAATCTTTTATTTATATTGTAATATTTAAAGCATGAAGAGATTATTTTTTGTCCTATGCGGCCTGATAGCATTTTCTTCACTTCAGGCACAGAACATTGACCCGCGGTACCAGGACGGTGCCCTCTATTTCAGGCTCACACCTGACTTTCCGATGAAAACACTGCGTTTTGATGACAACGACATGCTCCGCACGTCGGAACTGCCGATGTTATCCGGTGTGTTCGAAAAATATGGAGTGAACCTGCTGCTCCGTCCCTTCCATCTGTTCGGGAACGAGGAGCTCATGCACACTCTGGAGGTGCGTTTCGACAGGATGGAGGCAATAGACTCCTTCCTGTTGGAACTGCAAGGCTTCGAATGTGTCGCGTTGGCGGAAAAGGTGCCGTTCATGCGGCTGATGGGTTCCATGAACGACCCGTATTACGGCACTGTCAGCGGACGCAACTGGAAATGGCACCTTGACATGATCAATGCCGATTCAGCATGGATGATCCAGACCGGCAAACCTTACATCAAGGTGGCGGTGGTGGACAATTTCATTTGGGAGGGTCATCCTGACCTGCAGATCGATTCCGCCAACCTATGCACTGTATCATACAGCCGCATTGACGGATATCAATATAAAGTCGGGACGGCATCGCCTCCCTCGACCATAGCGCAGGGCAGCACCGAGAAGGCCTATTATGCCTCCCACGGCACACATTGCGCAGGGCTCGTCGGCGCCACAAACAACAACAAGACAGGAATAGCCTCCATTGGCGGCGGCGTGACCCTGATGGCGGTCTCCTCCACAACCGCCCAATATCCCCAGGCTGTCCTTTACGGCATGCAGGGTGTGCAGTGGGCTGCGGAACATGGCGCCAATGTCATCAGCATGTCGTTCGGCGGATCTGCCGGTGCGCAGACTTACCAGTCGCTTATGAAGGCCTGTTATGATGCCGGTATTGTGCTGGTTGCCGCCGCCGGAAACGAGGGGGACCAGAGCAACAATATAATCTATCCTGCCGGTCTGCCGACTGTGATTTCAGTGGCCTCGGTGGACGGGGACGGCAAAATATCCTATTTCTCCCAATGGGGTGAAGGGAGGGCGGACATCGCCTCCCCAGGTGGTTTTATTGTCGGGAAAAACCAGTACCCGAATATTTTAAGCACCACATACTGTACGGCATATCTTGCAAAAAGCATGGGATTCAGCGGCACCTACTACGATGGCATGCAGGGCACATCAATGGCATGTCCGGTGGCGGCCGGTGTTGTGGGACTGCTTCTTTCAAAGGATTCCACACTCACACCCGATGCTATAAAACTTCGTCTGCAGCGCACCGCGCAACCGCTTAACCCCGCCTCGGCGCATACCATTGACGGTTATGGCTATATAGATGCCTATGCAGCACTGCGGTACGAATATCTCCTGGTTTCAGAGGACACCTTGGATTTTTCAATGGAGTCTGGAAATCAGAGCAAGCTTGTTGTTGAGTCTTCAAAGCCATGGAAACTTTCAGGACTTCCCAACTGGCTTTCAGTCAGTGCCAACGCCGGTGATTCCGGTACAAAGGAGCTTGTTTTCACCACTCTGTCCGACAACAACGGCTCCGGTTCAAGGGTGGCTGTCCTGACAATCAAGGGTGAAGGTCAGGTAGGGGAAAAGAATGTGGTGGTTTGTCAGGCTGATTTCCGCTTTGAAATGAGCATTGACCCTCATTCCGTATTAATGGCCGGAAGCAAAGGGGTGACCGACACGCTGCATCTGCATTCAACTGTGGCCTGGACTCTTTCCAATACAAGCACTTGGCTTTCAACTGAAATAGTTCCTGTCAGCGATGATTCCTCCCTTATTGTGCTGACCACGCGCTCTTCAAATTCATGGGGACGGAGTCGTGAAACCCAATTGGTGCTGACAGCGAAAGGATTGCCTAATGATACTGTGCTGGTTACACAGCGCATGGCCGATTTCATCTCCTTGTCCGGCACTGTCGCAAATATCGGCCCGGCAGTTGGTGACACCGTTTCGGTCAGGATTTACAGCAATGTGCATTGGAAACTGGACGGCGGGGACAGCTGCTGGCTTTTGCCCGACCGGATGGAGGGTGATGATACTGCGACACTGGTGTTCACGGTCTTGCAGAACAATACAACCGGTTCGGTCCGTTCGGCATCGTTCACCATTTCAAACGGAAACATTACAAAATCGCTGACTGTTTACCAGCAGCATAACCTTCCGGTAAGGGAGGCTTCGGTCGGGACAATGCAGCTTTATCCAAATCCCACAAACGGACAGGTTATTTGCCGGATGCCCGGAAACGTCAACGCCGAAGTGCGTGTTTCGGACATTCAGGGCAGGCTTCTGCAGGTGATTACAATGAAAGATGGGTATGCTGTTCTGGATTTGTCGGCATACCAGTCCGGTATGTATCTGTTGCGTTGCGGCAATGCGACCGCAAAAGTGGTGAAACAATGATCCGATGAAAAAACTGTTTTGTATCATCCTGCTTTTCTGGCCATTCTTTGGGATACAGGCCCAGCGCCAGCATACTATAAGCGGTACAGTGGTAAGCCGTAGCAGCGGTGAGCCGCTGATATGCGCCACAGTTGTGGATGTCCGCAGCGGAAAGGGGACTGTCACCAACGCGAACGGCCGTTTTTCGCTGACATTGCCGGCAGACACGGTGGCCTTCAGGGTCTCCTATGTCGGATACCAGCGGTTCGACTCACTCTTCTGTCTTTCCGGGAACATGGTTATGAATGTGTCGTTGCTTTCCGGCGTCCAGCTGCGCGCGGTAACGGTCAATGCGGAGAGGGTTTCCAGTGCGAAATCCTCGCAAATTAGCGCGATCGAGATTCCGATGGAGCAGATAAAGGCTGTGCCTGTCCTGTTCGGGGAGACCGACATCCTGAAGACTCTCCAGCTGCTGCCAGGGGTGCAGAACGGCACCGAGGGAATGAACGGCGTGTATGTGCGTGGCGGCGGCCCTGACGAGAACCTTTTCCTTTTGGACGGTGTCTCACTTTATAATGTGAACCATCTTGGAGGCTTTTTCTCGGCCTTCAACTCAAGCGCGGTGAAGAATGTGACGCTTTACAAGGGCTCTTTCCCGGCCCGTTTTGGCGGCCGGCTCTCCAGTGTGTTGGATATAACCACCAATAACGGAAACGACAAGGAATTCCATGGGGACATTTCGGTCGGTCTGATTGCTGCCAAACTCTCTGTCGAAGGGCCGATTATAAAGGAAAAGACAACATTCAGCTTTTCCCTGCGCCGCACATACGGGGATTTGCTTGTCCAGCCTTTCTTGGGACTGGCTTCAGCCCTCTCCGAGGAGAAAATCCGCGCCGGTTACTATTTCTATGATCTGAATGCCAAAGTCACTCACAAGTTCAATGACAGGAGCCGTATGTATGCCTCCTATTACATGGGGGATGATGTCGTATATCTTAAGGTTCGCACACGCCAATTGTTTTCAGCAATGGATAATGAAGACTATTGGATGAAAATGGGCTACAAATGGGGGAATATAGTCGGTTCGCTCCGTTGGAATTACGAACTGACCCCCAAGCTGTTCATGAACATCACAGGTGCCTATACCCGTTACCGCAACAATATCTCAATGGGTGCGGAGGAGCATGACTGGAGCAATGAATGGGACAGTTACTATTCGATAGACATGTCCTACAAGTCAGGCATCCGGGATCTGATTGTAAGGAGCGATTTCGATTACGCACCGAATCCGGATCATGCAATCAAATTCGGCGGTGCCTTCATCCACCATATTTTCACGCCGGAAGTGATGGGGATGAAAATGGAGGACCGTATGACCCAATCCGGTGAAGACGATTACAACGACAAGATTGATACAGTGTTGGGGCAAAGCCGTGTTCATGCTGAAGAGCTTTTCTGCTTTGTTGAGGATGACTGGAGCATCACATCCGCGTTGAAAATCAATATGGGCGTTTATGTGAGCGGATTCTCTGTGGAAAACAAATTCTACCCCTCGCTGCAGCCCCGGCTCAGCGGACGACTCCTGCTTTCCGACAACCTCTCGCTCAAGGCGGGCTATGCCTATATGACACAGTATATGCATCTGCTCAGCAATTTCTCAATCAACCTGCCCACCGACCTGTGGGTTCCGGTCACTGCACGCATCGAGCCCATGAATGCGCACCAGGTGGCCGCAGGAGTGTTCTACAACTGGTCAGGCATTGCTGACCTCTCGATGGAGGCATACTATAAGAGTATGGACAACCTGCTTGAGTACAAGGACGGTGCATCGTTCTGGAGCTCATCCTCCAATTGGGAGGACAAGGTCTGCATAGGCAGGGGATGGAGCTATGGCGTGGAGTTTCTGGCGCAGCGCACATTCGGCAAATATTCCGGTTGGGTCGGCTACACCTGGAGCAGGACCATGCGGCTGTTCGACCGTGAAGGGATGGAAATCAATGAGGGGAAACCGTTCCCAGCCAAGTACGACCGTCGGCACGACATCTCCTTTGTGCTGATGTACAAGCCAAGCGACCGATTTGATGCAAGTGTGACCTGGGTCTACAGTACCGGAAACGCAACCACGCTGGCCATGCAGGAATTTCAGGATGAAGAGGCGTCGGAAGAAAACGATTGGTATAACAACCAGGTTTATGGATATGTTGACGGGCGGAACAATTTCAGGATGCCGGCCTACCACCGCATGGATGTCGGTGTTAACTTCCATAAGCAGAAAAAGAGGGGCTTACGGACAATCAGCCTAAGCGTTTATAATCTTTATAACAGGAAAAATCCGTTCATCGTTTATGAAAGCGGACGTTACCACTACAATTATCAGGGAGTCACCTACAGCTCTTCGCTGGTACAGCTCTCCATTTTCCCATTTATCCCTTCAATAAGCTATAAGTTTGAATTTTAATCTAAAAAAATGAAACGGAACATATTTCTCCTGCCGGTTATCCTCTGCCTATTGGGCATCGCCGTGACAGGATGCGAAAAAATTGTGGAATTCGATGTGGATGAGGTCACACCGTATGTGGTGGCCATTTCCAGACCTGAGGCGGATTCAGCTGTTAACATTAATTTGTCATACAGCCGTTTTTTCCTGGACGGACATCCCTTCCGGAAAATTACCGGTGCCGATTTGCGCCTTTATGCAAACGGCAGTCAGGTTAACCTGCTTTCATCCGATGAGGGACATTATCTTTTCGACTGCCGTCCGCAGGCAGGAGATACCATTGCGTTCCATTTATATGTGCCTGGCTATCAGATGGTGCAGGCAGGGACCAGAATTCCGGCAGAACCTGATTTTGAAGTGGTTGAAACAATCTACGACACATTTACAAAAGAATGTCAGGTTAAGGTGAGGCTGAATGATCCTGCAGGCAGGAACTATTACGGAATCTCTTTTGATGGCTGGGTAAAGGACGAATACATGCCGACTCCTGACACCATGCCAAGGCCTTATTCCATGCAATTCTCCACCAGCGACATTGTCTTTACGGATGCCACCAGTATAGATTATATGCTGGATCAGGGGGAAACGACAGTTTATGGAAGTTACCTGCGCTTTTCGGATGCGTTGTTTAACGGCAGCTCCCATACAATGGTGTTCTATCTATATTTTCCATATAGAAATGATTATCTGTTGGATCCTGAATACCCTGTCTATGTCCGGATGACCTCGCTTTCGTATGACCGCTACCGGTATGAAAATACTATTGACAAATATAACGAAGAGTATTCGTTCTTGTCCGAACCGACGCAAATCCATACAAATGTGCAGGGTGGCATCGGCATTTTTGCCGCATCCAACGCGAAAAAGATAGAATTGAAACCGGTTATCAAAAGGTTACAGCGTCAGTAACGCAATATTTCATCTGAAGTCCTTCAGCTCGCGGCTGTCAAAGACGGGGCCTTCCGTGCAGACACATTGGTTGCCGTGTTCAACGGTCGGTGTGACGCAGCAGAGGCATGCGCCCACGCCGCAGGCCATGGTGTTTTCCAGCGACACTTCGCATGGGATGCCCGCCGCTTCGGCCAACCGCGCCACTGCCTTCATCATCGGGGTGGGGCCACAGCAGAAAATTTTGTCAAAAGCCTTCAGGTCACGGAAGAGCGAATGCTGGGTGATCAGTCCCTTTTCGCCTATGCTTCCGTCATCGGTGCAGAGCAGGGGTGTCTCTTCAAACAACGTCCGGAGGCTTAGCGCACGCTCCGTCCTGCCTGCCAGCAGCACTGTAGGTGCAACACCGGATTCCCGCATTTTTTTGGAGAGCAGCACCATCGGGGCGATGCCGGCGCCGCCGCCCAACAGCAGGGGCTTGCGGCTTCCTGTAAAGTCAAATCCGTTGCCAAGCGGAAAAACTATGTCCAGATTCTCCCCAGGTTTGCAGCAGCTCAGCCCGACAGTCCCTTTCCCCACCTTTTTTATATAAAGTGTCAGGATGTTTTCACGAAGGTCAGCATCGCACACCGAAATGGGCCGGCGCAGGAAGACGCCCTCCGTATGCGGAACCAGAACCTGTACGAACTGCCCCGGTCTGATTCCCTCAAGTGACGCTCCAACAGGTTGGAGTTTCAGCAGAAAGTCCTGGTCGGGAAGGGGAGTGTTTGAAAGAATGCGGAAAAGTGCCTGTTTTTTCATTTTAAGGTTGCTTCAATGGTTTCTTCAAGTGTCCAGCGGTTCTTGACTTCAAATGTTTTTGGTGCGTAATAAACCGGTTCTGGCTGGATGTGTAGCAGATATTTGCCGGTGTCCCAGCGTCGGTTGCCGTTTTTGTCGGCAATAATCCGCAGCCTGTATTTCCCTTCCGTCACATGAGGGAAAAGCACAACTGCACTGTCGCCGGTCAGGGAATCGGACGGAAGGAGGTATTCATAGCGTGTGTTGTTTTTGTCATCTGCCAACTGTACGATGTAGTCCGCAGTTATGGGGAAATGAATCCGGAACAGAGTCTGGCCGTAATCCTTTTTCCCTTTGATGGTGAAGGAAATGTTTATGCTGTCGTTGTGCATCCCGTTACATGCGACGCAGGCCGAATCTTTAACCAACAGCCTGTAATCGCAACGGCTTTGCAGCGGATAGTCCAATGTCAGCAGTCTCGGTTGCGCAGTATCCCACAGAATGCGGAAATCACGGACCTCCTGAGTGTCCTTATCCTTACGGCTTATCTCCGTCAGATGGAAGGCAGTAGTGTCAATGGAGCATAACGGATGTTGGAAGGTAATTGTCAGGGGCAGTCCGATTTCAATCTTGTTGGCAGCCTTATACTCCAGGGATTTACCCCCATACGTCTGACCACGCTGTTTCCCGACAGGTTCACCGTAGGGGCTCAGTGTGACGGTGTCGCTGCCATTGTCAAAACGCAGCAGGAAACGTTCGACGCTTCTCCTGCTTGTGTCAAAAAAGTAGATGGTGACGGTGTCCCCCTGCATTGATTTTTCGGCATGGAAAGCGGGATTCGCTTTGTCCAGAGCCTGCAGCATAAAGGTATCGGAGGGCAGGTTGAATGCAAACTTGTGTATGCCCTTTTCTGCCGAACTGCAGCTCAGGAAACGTGTCGTCTCCGGTTTTTCAGTGAACATCAGAAGGGAAATCTGACGCCTGTTGCTGTCAGCGATACCTTTTGCCTCCGGAATTACAGTGATGCTGTCCGGCAGGAAAGCGACACCTTCGTCCGACTGGTCGAAACGGCGGTTGAAATTCTTGTCGGCCACCGCATAAATCTTGAAGGGACGGGCGGGCAGGTGGTTGAAAGAAAATGCGCCCTGCTTGTCGGTAAGCGTAAAGAAATCAGATAGATTGCGCATCGGGCAGGAATCCTCCGGTTGGGTGTAGAGCAGCACACAGGCATTTGCGACAGGTTGAAGGGTGTAGGCATCCTTTACAATGCCGCTCAGCTGGCAGCTGTCCAACCCCTCACCGGTGCTGAAGACCACTGATGTGGCGGGCATGGGATTCCCTTCGTTCAAATCACGAATCACACCGCCTTGCATGTCAATGTGGTAGGTGGTATTCGGGAGCAGGCTGTCACGGAGTGTGATGTATAGCGTTTTACCTTTAAGCTGGTAGTTCGGCGCCTTTTGCTGGGCCGGAGTTATCCGCACACTGTCCGTAGGGGAGTTCAGTGTCACATATTCGTCAAAACGGAGACGGATTACGGGATTGGAAACGGAGGTAGCCTCCAAAGCAGGTTCGCTCTGCACAATCTTTGGCGGCTCCGTATCGCGCGGCCCGCCGTTCAGCACAGCCTGAGTTGCGCATCCTCCAAGAAGGAGCAGTGCGGCGGAGAGCGGAACGGCAAAGAATCCCTTTATCCGCATCTTATACTAATCCGGAGAATCCCATGAACGCCAGGGCAAGTATGCCGGCGGTAATCAGCGCGATGGGGGTGCCCTTCATCGCCTTGGGCGTGTCGTTCAGTTCCATCTGTTCACGCAGTCCTGCAAACAGGATCAGTGCCAGTCCGTAACCGATTGCGGTCGCAAAGGCGAAAATCAGTCCGCCACCCAGCGTGAAGTTCTGCTGGATCACCATGATGGCCACGCCCAGCACGGCGCAGTTGGTGGTGATAAGGGGCAGGAAGACGCCCAAAGCCTGATAAAGCGAGGGGGTGATTTTCTTCAGGATGATCTCGACCATCTGCACAAGCGAGGCAATCACCAGAATGAAGCTGATTGTCTGCAGGTACTCCAGCCCAAAGGGGATGAGGATGTACTCCTGGATCAGGAATGTGACTAACGTGGCCAGCGTGATGACAAATACCACCGCGCCCGACATTCCGACGGCTGTGGAAATCTTGTTGGATACGCCCAAAAAGGGGCAGATGCCCAAAAATTGGGAGAATACAATGTTATTGACAAATATTGCGCCGATAATGATGATGAATATTTCCATGATTCTGAAGTTTTATGCTTTTTTTCTGATTGCGTTGATGAATGCGACGATAAATCCGAGTGCGAGGAATGCGCCTGGAGCCAGCACAAACACCAGGATGCCGTCACCCTGGACCAGCTTATGGCCGAACACGGCGTAGTTGCCGAGCAGTTCCCTGACCATACCGAGCACAGTCAGGCCGAAGGTGAAGCCAAGCCCCATGCCGGCACCGTCCACAAATGAGGACCAGACACCGTTTTTGGAGGCGAAGGCCTCGGCGCGTCCGAGGATGAGGCAGTTGACCACAATCAGCGGGATAAAGAGGCCAAGGCTGGCGTAAAGGCTGGGAAGGTAGGCCTCCATGCACATCTGTACCACCGTAACCAACGAGGCAATGATGACGATGAAGGCGGGAATGCGCACCTTGTCCGGAATCAGCGACTTGATGCAGGAGATGATGATGTTGGACAACACAAGGACAGCCGTGGTGGCCAGTCCCATGCCCAATCCGTTGACGGCCGATGTGGTGACACCCAATGTGGGGCACATGCCCAACATCAGCACGAAGGTCGGGCTCTCTTTTATAAATCCTTTTGTAAAGTTCTGCAGTTGGTTCATGATTCCTCCTTTTTATTGCGGTTTTACGGTTGAATAGGCGGTGCTGAGCGCATCGCAGTAGGCCCTTGAACTGATGGTGGCCGCCGTGATGGCCTGCACGTCGCCGCCATCCTTCTTGACTGTGAGGTTGAAGCTTGCGGGGTTCTTTCCTTCAAACTGTCCGTAGAAGGAGGGATCCTCCATTTTGGATCCAAGCCCCGGTGTCTCCGCGTGGCTCAGGACAGCGGTCTTGTAGATGCTGCCGTCGGGCAGGAAACCGGCCATCATTTTTATGGTGCCGCCAAAGCCCTTGTTGGTGAAGCTCTCCACCGCCGTACCCACGGGTTCGCCGTTGGCAAAGGCGTGGTACAGCGTCAGCGAGTCGGCTGCCGCCTCCTTGTGGAACAGGCTCTGGATAGAGATTGTCTCCAGCGCCTTTTTCTCGGTTTTCAGTTCGTCAAAAGGAGGGAGAACCTGCTTTATGGCCTCCTCCTGCTTGTTGTCCCTCGCCTGCTGGATTGGGGCGGATGTGGCCTGATATACTGCGGCCAATGCGGCGCCTGCCAGCGCACAAACCACCAGCAGCGTCAGGAACATATTGATAAAACTTGATTTTGCCTTTTTCATATTGAGTATGATTTAAATCTTGAACATTATTTTGTCACTCCGAAACGTTTGGGCGGGAAGGCCTTGTTGAGCAGCGGCACCACCGCGTTCATCAGCAGGATGGCGAAGGAGACCCCTTCCGGGTAGGCTCCCCACACACGGATGATGATGGTCAGCAGGCCGCAGCCGCATCCGAAAACAATTTTGCCCCAGCCACTCATTGGCGAAGTGACCATGTCGGTCGCCATGAAGACGGCACCTAACAGCAGTCCGCCGCAGAGGATGTGGTAGCTTCCGGGGATATAGAGCGCTGGATTGGCCGCGTGCAGGATGGTGGCGAACACAAAGGCGGTGGCGATGAAGCTGACCGGGATGTGCCACGAAATCACCTTGCGGAACAGCATGAACAGACCTCCGATGATAATGGCGATGGCGGCCACTTCACCAAGCGAACCGCCCTGCTCACCCAGCAGCATCTGGGCGTAGGAGGGGAGCTGGTTCATGAGTTCGCCCATGTCCTTGCCTTGTGCCAGCCCGGTCTTGATCATGCCGAGCGGTGTGGCTCCGGTGGTGGCGTCAACTGCCGCATGGCTGAACCATGGGCGCGGCATTGGCCAGGTGGTCATCTGCTGCGGGAAGGAGATCAGCAGGCTGACACGTCCCACCAGCGCAGGGTTGAACAGGTTGTTGCCCAAGCCGCCGAAGGGCATCTTGGCGATGCCGATGGCCACTAAGGCACCAATCACCATGATCCACCATGGCAGGTTGCTGGGCACATTGAACGCCAGCAGCATGCCGGTGATTACCGCCGAGCCGTCCGAGATGGAGCAGGGCTTTTTGAGCAGGAATTTCTGAATCAGCCATTCAAAGAGCAGGCAGGCTGCCACGGAGATGAGGGTCAGCCGTACCGCGTCAAACCCGAAGGAGAGAATGGAGACGGCAAAGGTGGGCAGCAGTGCAATCACCACTGTCCACATGATTTTCCGTACCGATTCATTGGAATGGACATGGGGGGACCCCGAAACGTTTAATAGATCCATTTTAATTTTGCTTTTTATTATTCATTACTATATTTGATATTCACTGATATGTTTTCTAAAGTGTTGGTTTTTGGCACCAGATATTTTTGCTGCCATCCTTGGGCCATGAGTGTGAAATATTGTATTATACTGATATTTAGGGTATATTTGGGATTTTCCCTGCTATTGAACCCGGTAATTATCGTATCTATGCCATAGGTGGAAACGCCTGAAACAAGGAGGAGTGAATGTTTGGTGAAATCAATGGCAGGCGCATTTTCACATATTGTTTTCAAGTGGTCGTTATCATTCACCAATACAATGGTATCACATGAGATGTCACAAAAGGAGCGTTCTTTCGAAATATCCTTGAAGCATACGGAGTCAGTTGTCTCCTTTTCCGCTTCTATGTTTTTCTCCTTCTCGCAGCCTGACAAAAGCAGCAGCGCGCCCGTGAGGAGGGCGGCTGAAAGGAGTGGTATTATGTTTGATGTTTTCATGAGCAAGAATTTTTTTTTTTAATCGTATATAAAAGTGACATGATTTAGAATGCTACCATTGTTCGCATCCACGTAAATATCTTCTCCTATCAGATATTCCATAGAATAAACTTTAATCATATATGTCATTTTAATGCTGAATCCGGTTGTATATAAATACAGCTCTTCGTTCGGATCTGCTGTCAAAACATCTTCAGGTATGTTTTTATATGAAGCAGATATCTGTTTTTTTGCAATTTCTATTGCATCGGATAATGGTAATTTATGCGTTGTATCAATTTGTTGTTCATTGATGTACTCCCCATTTGCAGAAACAATTTCACCATTTTTTTTATGAATCCGGATATCAGTATTTATTATAGCAATACCTTTATAGTATTGTCTGTATCGCTCATGAGTGAACCCCAGTTCATCTTTGTGTGTGAATCCATTTACATATCGGAAATCAAAAGAGTCGGACAGTTGCAACGATGTTTTCAGATATACTGACGCGTCAGATTCCTTTTTTTTATTACTTGTCAGAAAGCAATGCTGTAATGATTGTGGCATGCAATCATTACATAAAATGGTCAAAACAATTATTGCAAATAATATGGTTTTAATTCTCATAATCGATTCTTTTTAAACAAATATGTTCAATGCTCCCAGATATATCAAGATGCATCCAATCCCTTATTAATATATGATTATTATCTAATTGTTTCCAATTATGCGGTTTATTTGGTCCTCCGATGTTGGAAAATAATATGAGAGTATCTTCTAAAAGCTGATAGTTTGATAACACGGATAATCCTCCCATAGTTTTAAACCAAACTTCATTATCAGTTGAAAACCAAAATGTATCTTTGTTATATGACTCTATTATTGTATCTGTATCGTAATTATCGTAAAATACATGTCTCTTTGTACCATATTCCACCCATGTTGTACCGCACAACGGGTTGTGTGTCTCCTCTTTTTGGGGCTTCTCCTTCTCGCAGCCGGCCAACAGCAGCAGCGCGCCCGTGATAAGGGCGGCTGCTGTAAGGAATGTCATGGTACGGGAAAGCTTCATCAAATAAATATATTTAATGTATGAAACTACTTTTTCTGCTGCTGCCGCGCACGGATGATGCCGCCGGTCTTGTTCTTGCCAAGCCGTATCAGATCCAGCAGCGGACGGTAGGAGGGGCAGCTGAACTGGCAGCAGCCGCACTCGATGCAGTCCATGATGTGGTGCTTCTCCGTCTCGTCCCAGCGGTTCAGCTTCGCGTTGGCTGAAAGCAGGTAGGGTTCCAACCCCATCGGGCAGGCCTCCACGCATTTGCCGCAACGGATGCAGTTCTGCGGCTCCATCCGTTTGGCCTCCTTCCGGTTGATGACAAGCAGCGATGAGAACCCCTTGTTTGTCCAGACATTCAAGTTGGCCATGGCGCGTCCCATCATCGGACCGCCGCAAATCACCTTTCCGGTATCCTCAGGCAGGCCGCCGCAATGCTCAATCAGGCTCTGCACCGGCGTGCCGTAGCGTACATAAAAATTATGGGGCGTGGTCACCGATTTTCCGCTGAAAGTCATGTATTGCCCTATCAACGGCCTGTTTTTCTGCACCGCCTCATAGACTGCAAGTGTGGTGCTCACGTTGCATACGATGCAGCCAACATCGAGCGGCAGACGCCCCGAAGGCACCTCTCGTCCTGTAATGGAGTTGATAAGCTGCTTTTCAGCACCTTGCGGGTATTTGGTCTTCAGCACTTCCACAACAACGCCGGGATAACCTGCGGCCAGCTCCTTCAGACGGGCGATGGCCTCAACCTTGTTCTCCTCAATGCCGATGTGCACCTTTTCCAGTTGCAGGGCTTTGCGCAGCACGCAGGTTCCGGTCAAAAACTCCTCCGTCCGCTCCAGCAGGATGCGGTTGTCGATGGAGATGTAGGGCTCGCATTCCGCCGCGTTTATGATCAGATATTCCACCTTTTTCCCTTCAGGAACGGAGAGTTTGACGTGTGTGGGGAAGCAGGCTCCACCCAAACCGACGATGCCCATCTCCTTGATTTTCGCGATGATTTCCGCAGGGGAGAGGGTTATTTCCTTTTTCAGCTCCGGAGTGCGGTCAATGCTTTCCTCCCATTCGTCACCCTCAACATCAATGTAGATGGCAGGTTTTTTCATGCCGGAAAGGTCGGCGGCAGGTTCAACCTTGGCCACAGTGCCGGAGTATGGGGAGTGCAGGTTTGCGGAGACAAAAGCCTCGCCCTTGGCAAGCAGTTGCCCGACTTTTACCTTATCGCCCTTCTGGACCTGGACCACCGCCGGTGCGCCAAGGTGCTGCGATGCGTACAGCACGGCCTTCTCCGGGATAGGGAATTCCTCAAGTTTCGTATTGTGTGCCAGCTTGTTCTCTTCGGGATGTATTCCGCCTTTTCTGAAAGTTTTCACGTCTGCTCTGTTTTGGTTGGTTGCAAAAATTAAATTTGCAAAAATAATCAAAATATTGTTTCCATCGGAAGGGGAAGCATAAAATATTATTGTATGATGGCGGAAAATGGTAGCGAAATTTTTTCGCCGGATTATGGCGGAACACATCGGAATAAGGACTATTTTTGCAGATTGTTCATTTGCCTTGCGAAAGGCGGTAATTATTAATAAAAAAACATGACAGACAACACATTGAAATATAAGGTTGCGGATATGGGGCTCGCCTCATGGGGCCGCAGGGAGATTGAAGTTTCGGAAAAGGAGATGCCGGGGCTTATATCGTTGAGGGAAAAATATGGTGCGGCGAAGCCGTTGCGCGGCGTGCGCATCTCCGGTTCGCTCCACATGACCATCCAGACGGCCATCCTTATGGAGACGCTTGCGGAGCTTGGCGCCGACCTGCGCTGGGCCAGCTGCAACATCTTTTCAACCCAGGACCATGCGGCGGCGGCAATGGCCGAACGAGGCATCCCCGTCTTTGCCTGGAAAGGGGAGACGGTTGAGGAATACTGGTGGTGCACCCGCCAGGCACTGAACTTCCCCGGCGGTAAAGGTCCGCAGCTTGTTGTGGATGATGGTGGCGATGCCACACTGCTGATCCACAAAGGATATGCGGTTGAAAACAATCCCGCCCTGCTGGAAGCCGAACCGAAAAATGCGGATGAGGCGGCCATCCTGAAGGTGCTCAAGGCGCAATATGACGAAAACCCGCAGTTCTGGCACCAGACTGTTGCAGGGCTGAAAGGTGTTTCCGAAGAGACAACCACGGGTGTGCACCGTCTCTACCAGATGGCCGCAAAAGGTGAGCTGCTGATACCGGCCATCAATGTGAACGATTCGGTCACCAAGTCGAAATTCGACAACCTCTACGGCTGCCGCGAGTCGCTGGCGGACGGCATCAAGCGGGCCACCGACGTGATGGTGGCCGGCAAGGTTGTGGTGGTTTGTGGCTACGGCGAGGTGGGCAAGGGCTGCGCACAGTCTATGCGCTCCTACGGCGCCCGCGTCATTGTTACCGAAATCGACCCCATCTGCGCACTGCAGGCGGCAATGGAGGGCTTTGAGGTGACCACGCTTGAGGATGCGCTGCCCGAAGGCAACATCTATGTGACCACCACCGGCAACTGCGACATCATCACTGCGGAGCACATGGCACAGATGCGCGACCAGGCCATTGTCTGCAACATCGGCCATTTCGACAACGAGATACAGGTGGAGCAGCTGGAGCGCTGGCCCGGCATCCGCAAACGGAACATCAAGCCGCAGGTTGACGAATACATCTATCCGGACGGACGTTCCATATTCCTGCTGGCCGAAGGGCGGCTGGTGAACCTTGGCTGCGCCACTGGCCATCCCTCATTTGTGATGAGCAATTCATTCACCAACCAGGTGCTTGCGCAGATGGATTTGTGGCAGAACGACTATCCTGTTGATGTTTATCGTCTGCCCAAACGCCTGGACGAGGAGGTGGCTCGGCTGCATCTGGAGAAAATCGGGGTCAAGCTGACTCGGCTCACCCAAAAACAGGCCGACTACATCGGCGTGCCGGTGGAGGGACCCTACAAGGCTGAACATTACAGATATTAAACCATTGGTTATGCAACATTGTCGTTTAAGTGTAAATATCAATAAAATAGCCACGCTGCGCAACGCACGTGGCCACAATCTTCCCGATGTGCTGAAGGTTGCGCAGGACTGCGAACGCTTCGGTGCCCAGGGCATCACTGTGCATCCCCGTCCTGACGAGCGGCACATACGCTACCAGGATGTGCGGGATTTGCGTCCGTTGGTGAAGACAGAATTCAATATTGAGGGCTATCCATCCGAATCCTTTATCTCACTGGTGCTGGAGGTGCATCCCGCCCAGGTGACTTTGGTTCCGGACGCGCCAGACGCGCTTACCTCCAATGCCGGATGGGACACCTTGAAAAGGGCGGATTTCCTTAAGGATGTGATCGGACGTTTCCGTCAGGCCGGCATCCGCACCTCAATCTTTGTGGAGGCGAATCCTGTAATGGTGGAGGGGGCTGCCAAAATCGGAACCGACAGGGTGGAGCTCTATACCGAAAGCTATGCCTCCGGATACAACGCTGACCGCGAAAAGGCAATCGCCCCTTTTGTGGCCGCCGCCGAGGCTGCTGGCCGCTGCGGGCTTGGACTTAATGTACGGCCTGGAAAACACTATCCAGATGTATCTGCAACGGCTGCAAATCCCCTGATTTCCCTGCAATGGCTGCAAAAAAAAGGAAGAAAAAGGCTACAGCGGGAAAAAAGCATGTCCGCAAGTTCTGGAAGGTGACCGGATGGGTGGTTGGGGGCTTTTTCCTCTTCACCATCCTGCTGACGCTCGCCTACCGCTGGATAAACCCGCCCATCACTCCGCTTATGGTTATCCGCTCCCTTGAGGGTGAGGCGCGTGTGAAGGAATGGAAGCCTTTGGAGGAGATTTCAACTGCAATGCCGCGGGCTGCCGTGGCTTCGGAGGACAACCGCTTTTGCGGACACAACGGTTTTGATTTCAGTGCCATCCAGCGTGCTGTCGATCACAATAAAATCTATTCTAAAAAGATAGGTGCCAGCACCATCTCACAGCAAACGGCTAAGAATGTTTTCCTTTGGCCAGGACGCTCCTGGGTCCGCAAGGGCTTTGAGGTCTATTTCACATTCCTCATCGAGAAACTGTGGGGCAAGGAGCGCATCATGGAGGTCTATCTGAACGTGATTGAGATGGGGCATGGCATTTACGGCGCGGAGGCGGCGGCGCAGCATTACTTCCACTGCTCCGCAAAGAAACTCAATGCGCATCAGGCTGCACTGATTACGGCCTGCTATCCCAATCCGCGCCGTTGGAACCCTGCAGCGCCCACGCCATACATCCGCCGAAGGGCCGCCAGCATACAGTCGCTCATGCCGAAGATGGGACCAATCAAATATGACAAGGAGAGCCTGAAAAAGGCGCGCGAACGCTACCGCAAGGCGGAGGAGAGGCGCATCGCGAAAAATGACGGAAAACGCTTGAAACTGAAATAACATGACAAAGATTTTACTGGAAGGCATGAGCTTCTATGCCCATCACGGCTGTTTTGAAGAGGAGAGGAAAATCGGCACCCGCTTTGAGGCGGAATGCACTTTGGAATATGACGCCTCCGCCGCAGCGGGAAGCGACAACCTGCACAAGGCCCTGGACTACCAGCAGGCCTATAATGTCATTGCTGCCGAAATGGCAAAGCCTTCGGCCCTGCTGGAACATGTCGCGAAACGGGTGCTGCATGCCCTGCACGACCGTTTTCCAGAACTTGAAAGGGCAGAGGTGAAGATCAGCAAGCTCCAGCCGCCGCTTGGCGGGAACATCCGCAAGGTGAGCGTGGTTATGGGCTCAGAGGAATTATGAAATAAAAAAAAGGTCTTCCGAAGAAGACCTTTTTTATTGTGCCGTACAAACCTTATTTGGCATGGTGCGGGCATTCGGCCTTGCCGTGGTTGGGGCACTGTGCGGGATTGTGCTGGCAGGAGCCTTCACCGTGTTTGCATTTCGGTGCGCCTTCGCCTTTGCAGCAACGTTTGGGGCAGTTGAACATCATGTAGTTGTCGATGAGAGCTTTCTGCTCGTCGATGCTGAGTTCGTCAAACTTGGCCCAGTTTTCAGCCCAAGTTTTCTCAAATTCGGCCTTCTTTGCTTCAAATTCAGCCTTCTTGGCTTCGCATTCGGCCTTTCTTGCCTCCTGTTCGGTTATTTTGGCTTTCCTGTCGGCGATCAGCTCGGCCTTCATTTCGTCGGTCTGCTGGTCCCAGTTCTGCCAAGCCTCACACATGGCCTTGCATTTCTCCATTTCAGGATCCATCTGTTCCTCTTGGGGAGCTACGGGTTCGGTGGTCTCTTCGGTGACCTCCTTGTTCTGGCAGCCTGCAAAGATGAGGCCGCACGCGCATACGATAATTGCTAACTTTTTCATGTTTTGTTAATTAAAAGTTTGGTGATTAAAAATTATTAATTAATGTCCTGTTATCTCTTGCCGATGACTATTCCGTAAAGCACCATCGCTTCGCTCTGGTTAATCGCCTTAAGCAGGTCGGCCTTGTGGGCGTCCGAAAAGTTCACAGGCAGACATGATAGCTCCTCGCTGGAACAGTAAAGGGCTATGTTCTGCATGATTGCACCGCAGTTGATGGCGGCCTCAATTTCTGTAACAGGCCTGTGGCTGTCAGATGTGAAGTCTCCCGGTTTGAAGACAAAGAATATGGCAGCTGCGGCATCTACGGAAAACTCGTCATTGCCCATAAGCAGATTGGTAAAGTTGCCCCTGCGGATGGTGGAGAGCTCGTGCAGTTCGCGCTCATAGCGGTAAATCCCGTTTTCACCGATATAATACACGTCAACACAAGGCATTTGTGTGACCTTGAAGGCGGTGTAGTTTTCAGGTGTTGTGGTTCCGCATGCGACCCACATCAGTTGCGAAAGCTGTTCCGGCTGGAGCGCCTCACGTTGGAGGCTGGGATAGGTCTCCCTGTCACGCAGCACATCCATAAAGGGTTTTCCTCCCGATTTTTCAAATTCAGGAAGCCTTTCCAAAGCGTTGTTCCTGACGCTGGCAGAGGAGGTTGCCCTAGGATTCGGACGTTGTGCCGTGGTTTGTTGTGCAGGTCTGGTTGTCACCTGGTTTGAAGGTTTGCGCTGGCCGTAGCCAACAAGTGTGCAGCCGACACACAAAAGGGCGAGTAAGAAAATTTTCTGTTTCATGGCTTTTGATTTTATTGGATGATGATTATTTATTTGTCCTGTTAATTATAAATGAAAGTTCCTTGTGGGCCTGCAATGGTGACCTGTTTCCGGTCCGACGCCTCGCAGCGGCCGATTATTTGGGTCTCCACTCCGTAATGACGGCCGATTTCCACCAATGCGCCGGCAATCTCCTCCGGCACGTAGACCTCAAGCCGGTGACCCATGTTGAAGACCTTGTACATCTCCTCCCAGCTTGTGCCGGAACATTCGCGGATGTAGCGGAACAGCGGTGGAATGGGGAACAGGTTGTCCTTGATCACATTCAGCCTGTCAATAAAGTGCAGCACCTTGGTCTGTGCACCGCCGCTGCAATGCACCATGCCATGTATCTGTTGCCGGTATTCCTTCAGCATTGTCCGGATGATGGGAGCGTAGGTGCGGGTGGGCGAAAGGATTAGTCTGCCCATGTCCACGCCAGGAATCTCCGTCGGGTCGGTCAGTGCATATCGGCCGGAATAGACCAGATTTTCCGGAATGGCGGAATCATAGCTTTCCGGATACTGTGCGGCAATCGCATGATGCAGGACATCATGGCGGGCTGATGTGAGGCCGTTGCTGCCCATGCCGCCGTTGTAGCGGTCCTCGTATGTGGCCTGCCCGTATGATGCAAAGCCCACAATGACATCTCCGTCTGCAATGTTCCGGTTGTCAATGACATCGCTGCGTTTCATGCGGCATGTTACGGTCGAGTCGACAATGACAGTACGTACCAAATCGCCCACATCGGCGGTTTCGCCGCCTGTCAGGTATATTTCAAGGCCAAGGTCGCGCATCCGCGCCAAAAATGATTCAGTTCCATTTATGATGGCTGCTATCACCTCGCCTGGAATCAGATGCTTGTTCCGTCCGATGGTGGATGAGAGCAGCATGGGCACATCAGCACCCACACAGAGCACATCGTCGGTGTTCATCACAACCGCATCTTGGGCAATGCCGGCCCATACGGAAAGGTCTCCGGTCTCCTTCCAATAAAGGTAGGCCAGCGAAGACTTTGTACCTGCCCCGTCCGCATGCATGATGTTGCAGTATGCGGGATCCCCACCAAGATAATCGGGGATGATTTTGCAGAATGCACCGGGGAAAAGCCCTTTGTCCAGTTTGGAAATTGCGTTATGCACATCCTCCTTGGAGGCGGAAACACCCCGCAGACTGTAATCCATTTCGTTCTTTCCCATTGTCACGCTTTTTTCACGTAGGCCCGAATGATGTTGAGAATCACCTGAACGGCCTTTTCCATCGATTCGAGAATCACATATTCGTAGCGCCCGTGGAAATTATGCCCACCTGCAAAGAGGTTGGGGCAGGGCAGTCCCATGAAGGAGAGGCGCGCCCCGTCGGTGCCGCCACGGATGGGCACAACCTTTGGGGTGACTCCGGCCTCGCGGATGGCCTCTTCGGCTATATCCACAATAAAACGGTGTTTCTCCACCTGCTCGCGCATGTTGTAGTACTGGTCCTTGATTTCGCAGCGGACAATCTGTCCATATTTTTTATTTATGTAGTCCACCGCATCCTGCAACAGTTTTTTCTTCGCTTCAAACTTTTCGCGGTCGTGGTCACGGATGATGTACTGCATTTTGGTTTCATCCACAGTGCCATCCATTTTTATCAGCAGATAAAAGCCCTCATAGTCCTGGGTAAGTTCAGGCCGCTGCCCGACAGGGAGCATCCGGTGCAGTTCCATTGCAACCAGTTGGGAATTAATCATTTTGTCCTTGGCATATCCCGGATGGATGTTTTTGCCCTGAATATGGATGGTTGCGCCGGCCGCATTGAAGTTTTCATATTCCAGCTCGCCGATCTGCCCGCCATCCATGGTGTACGCATAGTCCGCACCGAATTTCTTCACGTCAAAGTAGTCGACACCGCAACCGATTTCCTCATCAGGGGTGAATCCGATGGCGATGGGGCCATGCTCAACCTCCGGATGCTGCATCAGATACTCGACCGCACACATGATTTCAGTGATTCCGGCCTTGTCGTCGGCGCCCAGCAGGGTGTCGCCTGAAGTGCAGATAAGGGTCTGCCCCTTGTAGAGCAGCATTTCCGGGAACTCTTCCGGACTGAGCTCGAACTTCCCCGCCGCATCCAACGGGATAGTCTGCCCCTGATAATTTTCTATCACCTGCGGATTGGTGCATTTGCCATCCAGATCAGGTGCAGTGTCCACATGGGCGATGAAGCCGATGACCGGCAGCTTTTTCGCGCTGTTGGAGGGGATGGTGGCCATAACGTAGCCGTATTCATCCATTGCCGCGTCTGCAACTCCCATTGCTTTCAATTCCTCCACCAGAAGGTGGGAGAGGCTCTTCTGTTTTTCCGTGCTGGGAAAGGAACCGGCATCGGGCGCGGATTGCGTGTCAATCGCAATATATTTGAAAAAACGCTCTTTAAGTGTCATTTTAAATATTTTTGTTTTAGAAATTCAAAAATGCAAAAATAACTTAAAAATGGATACAGATATCATACCAAACCGGAAAAAAAGGGATATTTTTTTCATCATGTGGCCGGAACAGCCTTTTCCGAATCCTTTTTTTTATTACTTTTGCAGCATCAAACGGAAAGCAGATGGAAGAGGACAAAACCGTAATGAATTCTGATGAAACGTCGTCAGGCAGTGGTGATTTGCAACAGGTGTTCCATATAAAGAACATGTTTCAGGACTGGTATCTGGACTATGCCTCCTATGCCAATCTTGACCGGGCTATCCCATACATTGACGACGGGTTGAAACCGGTGCAGCGGCGCATCCTGCATTCCATGTGGGAGATGGATGACGGACGTTACAACAAGGTCGCTAACATCGTCGGGAATACAATGAAGTATCATCCGCACGGCGATTCCTCCATCTATGAGGCTTTGGTCAAGCTTGGCCAGAAGGAGCTGCTGGTTGACTGCCAGGGAAACTGGGGCAACATCCTGACCGGAGACAATGCGGCCGCACCCCGTTACATTGAGGCGCGGCTTTCGAAATTCGCTCATGAGGTTGCATTCAGCCCCAAGGTTACGGAGTGGAAGCTCTCCTACGACGGGCGCAACCGTGAGCCGGTGGCTCTTCCGATAAAGTTTCCGCTGCTGCTGGCACAAGGCACGCTCGGGCTCGGTGTCGGTTTCTCATCCCAGATTCTTCCGCACAATTTCAACGAGCTGATTGACGCCTCCATAGATTATCTGCAAGGACGCGATTTCCAGATTTATCCGGATTTCCCGACCGGCGGTTTCGTCGATGTGCGCGAATATAACGACGGTATCCGAAACAAGACAAAAGTGCTCATCCGTGCCAAAATCCTGCAGCAGGACAAGAAGAACCTGGTAATAACGGAGATACCATACAACACCACCACACAGTCCCTGATTGAGGACATCTCCAAGGCCGTGGAGAAGGGCAGGCTTAAAATAACCAAGATTCTGGACAAAACCACGGAACAGGCGGAAATAATCCTGCAGCTGGCGCCCAACACCTCTCCCGACCAAACAATTGACGCGCTGTACGCCTTCACACAATGCCAGGTGACAATCAATCCCATCACATGTGTGGTGGTTAACCGTGAAATCCAGTTCACCGATGTGAAGAGTATCCTGCGCCATTCCGCCGACCGTACTGTGGACATTCTCAGACGCGAATTGGAAATCCTTCTGGGTGAGCTGTCCGAAAAATGGCATTGGATTTCGTTGGAGAAAATCTTCTTCGAGAAGCGAATATATAAGGAGTTGGAGAAGGACCAGGCTTCGTTCGAAGCGCAGATTTCTGACATTGAGCGGGCGTTTGACCCTTACCGGAGCCTGTTCAGGCGCGAGATCACCAGGGAGGATGTTCTCAAACTGACCGAAAAGCCGGTGCGCAAGATCTCCAAGTTTGACATAAAGGAGGCAGAGCGGCAGCTTCAGGACATTGAGGTGGACATTGACGAGGTGCGCAACAACATCGAGCACATTATCGATTACACCATCCAGTGGTTCAGGCAAATCAAGAAGAAATACGGTGCCGGACGTGAACGGCGTACAGAAATCCGCAATTTTGAAAACATCAAGGCGGCCAGTGCTGCAGTCGCAAACCAGAAGCTCTATGTGAACAGCAAGGAGGGCTTTATCGGCACCAACCTGAAAAAGGATGAGAATGTGGTTCTTGCCGGCGAATGCTCCGATGTGGACGAGATAATCGTGTTCCACGAGGATGGCAGCTTTCTGGTCACAAAGGTGGCGGAGAAGGTCTTTGTCGGTCCCGACATTCTGGCCGCATATGTCTTCAACCGCAATGACGACCGCACAATATTCAACATGGTATATCAGGACGGTCCGTTGGGGTTCAGCTACGTCAAGCGTTTTGCAATCGGCGGGGTGAGCCGTGACAAGCGGTACGACCTGACAAAAGGGACAAAAGGGAGCAAAGTTCTGTATTTCACCATGAACAAAAACGGGGAGGCGGAAACTGTACGTGTCACCCTGCGTCACAAGGCCAAACTTAAGAAACCGGTGTTCGACTATGATTTCAGCACATTGGCCATAAAGGGAAGGCAGAGCATAGGGAACATCCTGACCAAATATCCTGTCCGGAAAATTGAGCTGCAAAGCCGCGGGGCCTCCACGCTGAATGCCCTGAGCCTCTGGTTTGACGAAAGCATCCAGCGGCTCAACACAGAGCAGCACGGCCGTCTGTTGGGCGAATTTGTGGCAACTGACAAGCTCATCTCCTTCTACAAGGCCGGATACTGCAAAATCACAGGATTTGACCTCTCCCTGCATTTCGACGAAGGGCTGCTGTTTGTTGAGAAATTCAACCCACGGCGTCCCATAAGCGTGCTCTATTACGACAAAGAGCAGAAAAAGTACTTTTTGCGCCGCTCCCTCGTGGAGGAGAGCGACAAGAAAATCGAACTGCTGTGCGGCAACCCGAAGGCGGAGATGCTTTTCTGCTCCATCCAATACCTGCCACAGGCTGAAATCACCTATACGGACAAACAGCATCCGGACAAGACGACGGAATTGTTCAACGTTGCGGAAATGACGGAGGAGACCAAACTGAAATCCAAAGGGAAGAGGCTCTCGTTTGACAAGATATATAAAATCAAGGAACTGGAGCCGCTTCCATACGATGAGCCTGAAACAGAACCTGAGGATACCGATGAGCTTTCCGATAGTGAAGCGGAGGCGGCGGAGGATGCCGAAGATGGCGAACTGATGGAGCGGATAATTCAGAAGGCACCTGTCTCTGAGGATTCTGCAGGAGAAGGAATTCAGATGAATCTGTTTGACGATTAACTTGTAAACAAATATGTTAAAATAAATAGTTTCAACTTATACTTTTAATCCTAACACCAACCCTTAATGAAAGAATGGAAAAGTTTTTTTGAATGTTCCTCAACGGAACGGCGCGGACTGATAGTACTGTCCGTACTTATTATCCTGCTTCTTGGCGCACGCGTCACCCTGGTTTTTATGCCGCCCAAGCCTTTGCCTCCCTTGGATGCGGAGGAATACAGACAATATATTGCATTCGAGGAGCGTCAGAAGTTTCTGGCCGATTCGATAGAGGCTGTATGGGCCGAACGACGGCAGTCATACACAAAGCGTTACAACAGCTCCCGTCCGTTCCGGCACGGGTCCGGACAGCACAACAGGACGTGGGAACATTGGGAAGCAGCATCTTCCACAGCGGACAGCATCCGGGATTTTACAAGAAAATATCCGGAAAAACGATCGCTTACAGCCGAAAAGGTGGAACTGAACAGGGCGGACACGCTTATGCTGCGCACCATCCCGGGAATAGGGGCACGGACGGCACGGGAAATAATATCCTACCGGGAGCGTCTGGGAGGTTTTACCGACATGGGCCAACTGCTTGAAATCCGCATTATTGACAGTGCCAGATGGCGTCAGATAACACCATATCTTTCCATAGACACAACAGGAGCCCTGCACAAACTGCGCATCAACCATGCAAGTGTGAACGAGCTGGTAAAACATCCGTATATCGATTATTATCTTGCCAAAACAATTGTTGTGTGGCGGGACAATAAGGGACGTTTCCGTTCGTTGGATGAGATGCGGAGCGCGACACGCGTCTATCCGGAACTATATAACCGACTAAAACCTTATCTGACCACACAATGAAACCGACTGTCGAGACCTTCAGAACCGTTATCCCGCTTTCCCCGTTCCCATTTGCTGTCAGCCATTCCCACCAGCTGCTCTGTATCGGCTCCTGTTTTGCCGAGCGGATAGGTGAGAGGTTGGCCGAACGGAAATTCAACATTTTGATTAACCCGTCGGGCATCCTGTTCAATCCGATTTCTGTGGCTGAATGTCTGAATCTCCTGACAGAAGATACTGAAATCGGGGAGGACCGGCTGTTTTTCCACGAAGGATGCTGGCACAGTTTCGACTTTCACAGCCGTTTCTCCAATCCGGACAGGGAGGTCTGCCTGCAACAGATGCGCGATGCGTTGCATGAAGGGCGTGAATTTCTTCAGAAAACAGATTTCCTGTTACTTACTTTGGGTTCAAATGTCGTTTATCGTCTGAAGCAGGATGGCCATGTGGCCGCCAACTGCCACAAGATGCCGTCCCAGTCATTCGACCGGCAGATGCTTTCGGTTGATGAGGCGGCCGACGTGTTGGAACAG
>CACYHG010000050.1 GCA_902774175.1 uncultured Bacteroidota bacterium | reverse complement strand
GTGGCGGACCACCTGATTGACATGGGGCCCGAAGGCGGCGGGCGCGGAGGGTGCGTTGTGGCTTCCGGCACGCCGGAGCAGGTGGTGCGCAAAGGTGTGGGCTATACCGCCCAATATTTGAAGGAATATTTGGATCATGCAGAAGATTGAATTGCTTAGTCCGGCAAAGGATGCCAATTGTGGCATTGAGGCGGTGAAACATGGTGCTGATGCCGTATATATCGGTGCGCCCCGTTTCAGCGCAAGGGCCGCCGCGGGCAATTCCTGGGAGGATGTGGAGCGGCTGGTCCGCTTTGCCCATATCTATCGTGCCAAGGTGCATGTGGCCCTCAACACAATTCTGACGGATAAGGAGTTGGAGGAGGCGCAGAAGATGGTTGTCCGTTGTTATGAGATGGGCGTGGACGCCATTATTGTGCAGGATATGGGGCTGCTGCGGATGGATTTACCTCCCATCGCACTCCATGCCAGCACCCAGACCGATGTCAGGACAATAGAAAAAGTGCGTTTTCTGGCCGCTGCAGGTTTTCAGCGTGTGGTGCTTGCCCGTGAACTTTCATTGGCGGATATCTCTGCCATCCACAAGGCCTGTCCTGTTGAGCTGGAGGCTTTTGTCCATGGGTCGCTATGTGTCAGCTACAGCGGACAATGTTATATGAGTTACGTCTCTTGCGGACGTTCCGCCAACCGTGGGGAGTGCGCACAATACTGCCGGCTGCCGTATGACCTGACCGATAAGAAGGGGCGTGTGATACATCGCGGCTTGCACCTGTTGTCGCTGAAGGATATGGACCGTTCCGACAGTCTGGAGGAGATGCTTGAAGCCGGAGTCACCTCCCTGAAGATTGAGGGCAGGCTCAAGGATGTGGATTATGTGAAGAACATCACATTGTATTACCGGCGGAAATTGGACGAGCTGTTTGAAAAGTCGGACGGAAAGTATGGCAAAGCCTCATTGGGGACTGTCCATGCCAATTTTGAACCCAACCCGGAAAAGAGCTTCCATCGCGGCTCCACCGATTATTTCCTCCATGGCGTCCGAGGGGACATGGCCTCCATGGTGAGTCCGAAATCATTTGGGGAAAAGGTGGGTCCGGTCACCTCTGTGCTGCAACGTTCCCTGACCTTTGACAGCGACGTAACGCTGCACAATGCGGACGGGCTCTGTTTTGTGGATGCGAATGGGGTGTTGCGTGGATTCCAAGCCAATAATGTGAACGGAAATACGGTGTCTTTTCAGAGCAAGCCGTCCGGACTTAAGGTAGGTACAATCCTTTACCGCAATGAGGACCGGTTGTTCCGTAAAAAATTGAACAAGGAAACGTCGCAGCGGCGGATACCGCTTGAAGTTATTTTTTCTGAGACGAAATCAGGTTTTTCGCTTCAGCTTACGGACGAGGAGGGCAATCAGGTGGTTGTGGAGCGTCCTGCGGAAAAACATCTGGCAGAGAACCCGGAAATGCTCTATATCAAGTTGAGGAACCAGCTTTCAAAATTCGGAGATACGGAGTTTGAGGCGATAATACCACAGGTTTTGCTGCCACGCCCTTGGTTTGTACCTGTATCCATCCTTGGGGAGATGCGGCGGGAGGCCTTGGAGCGTATGCAGATGTTGCGTGCGGACTGGCGCCCGGCGGATGTCTTCCGCATGGAGACTTATATGACATATCCGTTTGAAAATCAGGATATGCACTTGGATTACCGTGCCAATGTGCTGAATCTTAAGGCCAAAGAGTTCTATTTTGAACATGGGGCCGCTACGGTGGACTGGGCAATAGAGAGATACATACATAATGCTGCGAAGATTCCGATGCTGATGCATTGCCGCTATTGTCTGTTGGATGCTTTGGGCGAATGCAGGAAAAACAGTTCAAGGGATTTCCTGAAATACCGTGAACCTCTATATCTGAAGCATGGGGATTTGCGCTACCTGTTGCATTTTGACTGTCTTGCCTGTGAAATGTATATAGTAAAAGAACCAAAATCAAAATAACACATAATATATTTAATGGAAAAGAAAAGGAGGAGAGCCGGATGGGTCGTTTATCAGATTGTTGTGCATCTGTTTGCATTAGCCGGCGCGGCAATTGTTGGAGCATGGGCCTTGTACAAGCTGGGTGTCAGTAACAACAGCGGCAGTGTGGACAGGAACAACCGCTATCTGGCGGATTATACGGCTGTTGTCACACAAGGGGATTCGGCGGCGGAGTTCATGGCCATGACCGACCGCTATGCCGAACTTGCCGTTTTGGGACGTATTTATCCCGAAAATGCACGGCTTATCCATGAGGCGGGCTATTACACCGACCATCCTGATGCAATTAACCGGATGCTGTATGCCGTTGGGATGTACCTGAAGGATGATTCGTTGGCTGCGGGTTATCCGGAGGCTGTCCGTGAGATGCAGGAGGTTCTGCAGCGACATGGCTTTGAACGTAGGAAAGGCAATGCGGTTCCATGGATGAACGACAGCAGCTGGACCCTGCTGCAGGATGCCATTGTGCGTGACAGCGCGGCCATCCGCAGGGCCGCCGCCCTGACCGGTGTGGATCCGAGGCTGATTGTGGGCTGCACGATGGGTGAACAGATACGGTTGTTCCACACCGACAGGAAACGTGAGGTGATAAAGCGGCACCTTGGCCCCGTCGCACTGACGGTGCAGTCTCAGTTCTCGTTGGGTATCAACGGTATCAAGGATTTCACCGCGATGAAGGTGGAGGCTAATCTCAAGGACAGCACCTCGCTTTTCTACATGGGGCCTGCCTATGAACATCTGCTGGATTTCGAGACGGACAATCCGACGGAGGAGAGGCTGAACCGTCTGCTCAGCGAACGCAACCACTTCTATTCCTATCTTTATACCGCTTGTATCCTGAAACAGACCATGTGGCAGTGGAAACGCAGCGGGTATGACATTTCCGATCGTCCTGACATCCTCTTCACGCTTTTCAACCTGGGCTTCGGGGTTTCCAAACCGCATGCCGACCCGCGGTGCGGCGGCTCCAACATCCAGGTGAACGGGCGCAACTATACTTTCGGGGTGATCGGGAACGACTTTTTCTATTCCGGTGTGCTTGCGAAGGAGTTTCCGATACACCGCCAACTGTTTTACGAAGTGAACTGATTATATGAAAAACCTGTAGCAATGAAAAAGAAGATACATTTAGGTTTGTTGCCCAAAGTGTTGTTGGCAATTGTCCTGGGTGTGGTGTGCTCCAGGTTCCTGCCGATGGGGGTGATGCGCGTTTTCTTCACCTTTAACGCTGTCTTCGGAAATTTCCTGAACTTTATCATCCCGCTTATCATTGTCGGTCTGGTTGCCCCCGGCATCGCCGAGTTGGGTAAGGGTGCAGGCCGGCTTCTTGGGCTTACCGCGCTTTTAGCCTATCTCTCCACCGTGATTGCCGGTTTTTTCTCCTATGGCATCTGCAGGGGTGTCTATCCCTCTTTCCTGAAAATGGGGGATTTTGTCTCCTCTCAGGCGGAAATGGGCACGGAGTCCATAGCGCCATATTTCACCATTGAAATGCCTCCTGTCATGGGTGTGATGTCCGCTTTGGTGCTTGCCTTCGTCCTTGGACTCGGGCTGGCGGCGGTGCAGGGTGAGACCTTCAAGAATGTGCTGTCAGAATTCCGTGAGGTGGTCACCCTTACCATCTCAAAGGTGGTGATTCCGCTTTTCCCGCTATATATCTTCGGCATTTTCATGAAGCTTTGCGCCGAAGGCGAGGTCGGGCGCATACTGCAGGTTTTCATCAAGGTGATTGCGGTCATTTTCGCCATCCACATTGTTTGGCTGCTGCTGCAGTTTCTGGTGGCCGGAGCCGTTTCGCGGAAAAATCCATTCCGCTGCCTTTGGAACATGCTTTCCGCTTATGTGACCGCACTTGGCACACAATCTTCTGCTGCAACAATTCCGGTGACTTTGGCCCAGGCCAGAAAAAACGGGGTGAGTGAGGGGATTGCCGATTTTGTCATCCCATTGTGCGCCACCATACATCTGTCTGGAAGCACGCTTAAAATCGTCGCCTGCGCCTATGCCATCGTGCTGATGGGCGGGCTCCCCGGAGGTCTGGGGCTGTTTGCAGGCTTCATCTTCATGTTGGGCATAACCATGGTTGCCGCTCCGGGTGTGCCGGGAGGCGCAATAATGGCGGCCTTGGGACTGCTCTCATCCATGCTGGGTTTTGACGAGACCCTGCTTGGAATGATGATTGCGCTTTACATTACAATGGACAGTTTCGGCACCGCCTGCAACGTCACCGGTGACGGCGCGATAGCTCTGATTGTGGATACGGTGTACCGCAGGAAGGAGAGAAAGGAGGTTGTGGCCGATGCGTAGGTTTTTCTTTGTATGTCTGTTGTTTTCGCTTACCTCCTGCTCTCTGACCGCACAGGAAAATCTCTTTTCGTGCACGGTTGGGCGGGATTCCACGGAGGAATTGTATTTCTATTATCCGCAGTTCACCTCCATCGGGCTGGTGTGCGGCACAATGCCTTATAATGACACGTCGGTGGTGTTTTGTGCGGAGGCGGCATACACTCATGCCATCCGGCGCAAGTTCAGTCATGACAACATTGACGGATGCCATGTCTGTGACGGCGTGAAATATACTGGTGCGGATTGCAAGGATAACACCGGCATGTTTGTCTTCAGAAACGGCGGATGGCAGTTTGTCTATCCTGCAAACGATGCGGTGATGGATTCTGCGGCCACCGATTCCTGCGGCATGGGTTTCGGTCAGACCATGCTGATTTACCATAAGGCCCTGCTGTTGCCGGTGCGCAATTTGAAGCAGGTGGCCCATTTCAGGGCGCTCTGCGAGCGGCAGGGACAGCTTTGTGTGATAGATTCCAAGGATACGGTCACTTTCGGACATTTCCTCTACCTGCTCTGCGCATGTGGGGTGGAACATGCCCTGTATCTCGATATGGGTAGCGGCTGGAACCATTCCTGGTACCGCGAAGTTGATGGAACGTTGTGTGAGATCTACCCCTACAGGCATCCATATTGCACAAACTGGATTGTATTCAGGCGGAAGGAGGGATGCCAATGATTCGCAGATGCCTTATCGGATTTTTTCTTCTGCTGTGCTGCAGTGTGGTTTTAGCCCAACAGAACGGTCGGGTCAGCGGACATGTCACGGACACGGCAGGCAAGCCGATCGACCTTGTAAATGTGGTGCTGAAGAGTTCACCCCAGCAGGGGACCACAACAGATGAGACGGGCTCTTTTGTGCTGTCGCTACCGGCCAACAGGGAGACGGTGCTGATCTTCTCCTGTGTGGGATACCTTTCATGCGAGATTCCGGTGAAGGTGAAACCGGGGAAGAATCCGCCGCTGCAGGTGCGGATGGTGCCCACAGCCACAGTGCTCAAGCCGGTTGTGAAAACAGGCGAACGTTATACATTCAATTCGGGAGTGGAGTATATGGATGCGCATATGATCACCCACCTGCCCTCCATGGGAAGCGGGATTGAGGGTCTGGTCAAATCTTCGGGTCTGGGTGTGCATTCCCATGATGAACTGAGTTCACAATACAATGTCCGCGGCGGCAGCTACGATGAAAATCTGATTTATGTCAACGGGATGGAGATTTTCCGCCCGTTTCTGATACGTTCGGGACAGCAGGAGGGTTTGAGCTTCATCAATCCCGACATGGTCTCCTCCGTCTGCTTCTCATCCGGCGGTTTTGAGGCGGCCTACGGCGACAAGACTGCCTCTGTGCTGGATGTCGAATATTCCGAGCCGGTCCGTTTTTCCGGCAGTCTGTCAGGCAGTTTCCTTGGTGGCTCCGCACATGTCGGGGGCTGCTCCAAGAATCAGAAGTTCTCATATCTTGCCGGAGCGAGATACCAGTCGAACGCCTATATGCTCAAACAGATGCAGACCCACGGGAACTACCAGCCCAATTTCACCGATGTGCAGATGCTGCTGCGCTATGCGCCGGACGATCGCTGGAAATTCTCCCTGTTCGGCAATTACGCCCGCAACGAATACCGGCTGGTTCCCGAGACCGGGGAAGCCACCATCGGCAATATTCTCACCACCATCCAGCGGCTGAACATCTATTATGACGGGCAGGAGGTGGATGCCTACCAGACACTTTTCACTTCGGTTGCAGCCACACGGAAGTTAGGGAGCGCTTCCGATGTCACCTTTTCCGCCACCTATTTCCGCACGGTTGAGAAGGAGACCTTTGACATCAACGCGGAATACTGGCTCAGCGACATCAACATGGACAACGCTTCCGAATCGTTCGGGGAGTCGGTCTCTTCACGTGCGGTCGGAGGTGAGCTGCGCCACGGACGCAATTTCCTCAATGCCGACATCTTCAACCTGTCAGCCCAGGGCAGCCACGCGATAGGCAGTCATGTGCTTCGTTGGGGGCTTTCGGGTCGCGAGGAGATGATTCATGACCAGTTGGAGGAGTGGTATCTGTATGATTCCTCATTCTATTCGCTGCCGCATCCCTACACGCATCCGGGTGACACGGTGCCTTTTTCCGACACGTCGCGTCTGCTTACTGTCTCCTCATTGCTCCAGAGCCGGAACAATGTCGGGAACGAACGGCTGACCGCCTATCTGCAGGACCAGTGGTCCTTCGGCCTTGACCGTTTCCGGTACAAGTTGTCCGCAGGTGTCCGCTTTTCCTATGCAACACTTAACGGCGAATGGTTTGTGACACCGAGGGTGCGGTTTACAGTCCAGCCATTGGCGCATAAGAACCTTTCGCTCTATGTTGCCGGCGGAAGCTATTATCAGCCACCTTTTTACAAGGAGATGCGCACCCCTTCGGGTGAAATCAACAACGGAATCCGCAGCCAGAAGTCCTGCCACATTATTCTGGGCGGCGACCTGCTTTTCAAATGGGCTGAAAGGCCTTTCAAGCTTAGCGGTGAGGCCTATTACAAATACCTTTGGGATCTGGTCAGCTATGAGCTGGACAATGTACGGACCATCTATTCGGGATATAACGATGCGGACGGCTATGCTGTCGGGCTGGATATGAAGCTGAGCGGCGAAGTTGTGAAGGGGCTGGAATCATGGCTGTCGGTATCCCTGATGAAAACCATGGAGGATATCCACGGGGACTTTTATCTGCAGTATTTTGACAGTCTGGGACGTCAGCAGCGGGGTGCGGAGGGTGCGGCCCGTATCGACACGGTTTATCCGGGATACATCCCACGTCCGACCGACCAGCGTTTCTCCGTCAATCTGTTTTTCCAGGATGAGATTCCTCACCATCCTAATTTCAAGGCGCACATCAATCTTATTTATTCCACGCCGCTGCCTTACGGCATTGTCGGCACGCCCGCCTATCACAGGGCGGATAGGAGAGGCAAGGCCTATTTCCGTACCGATGTCGGTTTCTCGTGGCGTTTCCTTTCCGAAAACAGCTCAAGGAAAAAAATGCTCTCGCGGATCAAGGCCGGATACATTACGCTTGAGTTGCTGAACATGTTCAATTATTATAACATCATATCCTACACGGCTGTGACTGACATTGACGGCAATTCATACCTGACCCCGAATTATCTGACCCCTCGTCTGTATAACATCAAACTGCGTTTTGAATTCTGATGCATCCTCTCCATCCCGCCAAACGGTTCCGCTTCTGCCCATTTTGTGGCGGTTCCCATTTTGAATGGGAGGGGAGGAAATCGCATCTTTGTGCCGATTGCGGACACCGGTTCTTCACGAATCCAGCTGCAGCTGTCATTGCTGTCATAGAAAATGAGCGCGGGGAGACGCTTTTTGTCCGCCGGAAGTATGACCCGGCCAAAGGCATGTTGGATTTGCCAGGCGGTTTTGTGGATTGCGGAGAACGGGCTGAGGACGCCCTGAAGCGTGAGGTGCTGGAGGAGGTGGGGCTGCATGTTACCGAGGCCGAATTCCTGATGACGCTTCCCAACACATATTTGTATGACGGCCTGCTATATTATACGACAGATCTGGCTTTCCGCTGCAAGGTTGGGGACTGGAGCCTGCTCTCCGCCGGTGATGATGCGGCGGAATGCTGCCTTATGCCGCTTTCCGCGGTGAATCCGGACGATATCGGCCTTGATTCAATACGCAGGCTTGTTGTGCTGCTACAGGACGGTATGGCACCTGACAGTGTCAGCGGGCGGATTTCTTCAGAATAAGTGCGCCTAGTATCACCAATCCTCCGCAAAGCAGTGTCCAACCGTAATCCCCAATGTTGGCTGAGTAGAAAATGCCGAATGTGCCGAGAAACACTATGCTGACGCTTATGGCTTTGCGGAACATGGTTCAGCGGATAAGATGTTCAACGGCCAACCGGTATCCGTCCAGCTCGAATCCTGCAATGAGACCTTTGCAGACAGGGGTGAGGTAGGAGCGGCGGCGGAACTCCTCACGGGCGAAAATGTTGGAGATGTGCACTTCGATGACAGGAATCTCCAGACTTCGGACAGCATCGGCGATGGCGATGGAGGTGTGGGTGTAGGCTCCGGCATTCAGGACCACGGCCTCGCATTCTTCTCCGGCCTGTTGCAGGGCGGTGACTAAGGCACCTTCATCATTGGACTGGAAATATGATATCTGGTGCTGATGGTATTGCTGCCGCAATCCGGACAGGAAGGTTTCAAATGGGGTGTTCCCGTACAGTTCGGGCTCCCTTGTTCCCAAAGTGTTCAGATTTGGTCCGTTAATGATTGCTATCTTCATTTCTGCGTTATTTTTTCTTGCGTGTGTCCGGCTGTTGGATGTGGAAGATGTCCTCATTCGCCTTTTTCATGTGATAGCGGTTCCTTACAAACTCCTCCTGCAGTCCCGGATCCTGCTGCAACCGCTCTATATACAACTGCAGACTGTCTATTTGGGCGCGTTCTTTTTCAATTATCATCTCCTTTTCCCTGATTTTCCGTTTCATCTCCCTGTTGACGGCAATGCGGTTGTTGCCAAACAGCAGGATGACGACGAATGCTGCAATGGTAAGGATAACTTTGTGTCTGCGTATGAATTCAAATACTTTCATGGCAATAGGATTTCATTCTGCAAAAGTAGCCATAATTTGAATGGGGATAGCTGTTCGGACATTATTTTTTTTCGTCGTATGTGAAAAAATGTTACTTTTGCAGCCTGTTTGCAATATTGACATGAAAAACAAAAAGAGTGCCTTGCCGTTTGTTTGGTCAGCCGCAATGCTGATGTATGTGCCATGCATTGCGTTGTGCGTCAATCCGCCGCTTGTGGTGGGGAGGATTTTCCTTATTCTGGCCGCCTGGTATGTGCTGTGGATGCTCCCTTTTATGTTTTTTCCGCGGAAGTTCTGCTATCGGACGGCTGTAGCTGTGCTTTTTGCCGGAGGTCTCCTCAACCTTGCCCATTGGCTGGTGCTCAAATGTCCGCTGAATGTCTCGTCTCTGTTCGTCCTGCTGAACACAAACGGCAGTGAGGCGGCTGAGTTTGTTTCGCTCAAGGCCTCGCTCCGCTGGCTGCTGCTTCTGCCGTACCTGTTTCTTGCTGTGATGGCGTTCAGGCATGTGCCTGAAATTTCTTCAGGAAAAGGTGTTTTGCGGGTTGTCCGTATTGTTCTGCTGCTTTTTGTGTTGCTTTTTTACGGGGAGGCGGCCTTGAACGGCAGGTTTGTGCGCACCGCGCTGCCCGATACGGAGCGGACGCTATGCTCCTTTTCAGGCGAGATGAAGGCCTACCGGAGCCTTAAGCGGCGGCAGTTCCGTCCGGTGGAGGCGCAAGCGTCGGAGAGGCCTTGTGTCTCCGTGCTGATAATAGGTGAATCATGCAACCGCAACCACATGTCGCTTTACGGCTATCACCGGCAGACATCGCCCAGGCTGTCGCGCCGTGGCGACATACTCTGTTTCACCGATGTTGTGACGCCCTATTCCGCAACCCTGAACTCCGTACTTGGCTCCCTGACCGAAAGCAATATGGATGCTCCAATATCGCCGGACAGCTGCTTCCACGCCCTTGACGTGTACCGCTCGGCCGGTTTCACCACATATTGGATTTCAAACCAGTCGCCTATCGGGGTGTGGGACAATGCCGTGTTCAATTTTGCCAGGGTGGCGGACCATCCGCTCTTTGTGAACCGTGCCGCCAACTCATCGTTCGAAAGCACGCAGCTGGCCGTCTATGACGAGGTGCTGCTGCCGGTGCTGCACCGGGTGCTTTATGAGGACACCGCATCCCGCAAATGGATTGTGCTTCACTTGATGGGCAGCCATTCCCAGTACGACAAAAGGTATCCGGCAGCCTATGCCCGTTATTGCGGCGGGGCCGACAAGCGTCAGCGCACCATCGATGCTTATGACAACTCCATCCTTTATAACGATGCTGTCGTGGACAGCATTTTCACGATGCTGGCACAGTATGCCGCCGCCCGTCCGCATGTGCGCACACATTCGCTCTATATTTCCGACCATGGTGAAAACGTGTACGATGCCGGTGAGACGGCAGGCCATGACTTTGCGGACACAATACCATACGCGAACATTGAAATACCTTTTGTGCTGTGGCTCTCCGCCAATGACACGCTGTGCGACACCGCATTCTATCATCGTGTCAGGTCGCGGCTTTCCCAACCCTTCATGACCGACGACCTTTTCCACCTGCTGCTTGATTTGGACGGCATTTCCACACCGCTTTTCCAGCCGGAGCGGAGCCTGTTCAATCCCGCCTACCGCAGTGAACGCCCCCGCCTTCTGATGGATGGCAGGGTGTACAGGGGGAGGAGGTAGGTGCCGTGCGGTTTATGCTGCCGCACCCTTCATCAGGATCATTGCCACATTTGTATGAAAAAATAACTTCCAATGCAATATTTTTTCCAATACGGCGTTCTATAAAAAAATGATAATATGAAAATCAATAATTTTGGTTATTTCTGGCTTGACACATGGGTGTTAGCCAACGTTATCCAACTCGCCACACAGGATTTCTGTATGCGCTTTCTCAATCGTACCAATGACCCATGTGGTCGTCAGTACGATCAGATGACACAGGCGGCCCGTTCGGTTCCGGCCAATATCGCGGAAGGAAACTCACGCCATTCCACATCTAAAGAAACAGAGATGAAACTGACGGACGTGGCACGCGCAAGCCTGTCAGAACTTGCCAATGACTACATCAACTGGCTCATGCACCATGAAAGTATTCCCTGGTCGATGAAAACGGACGTTTACCGGGAGGTGAGCTGCACCATCCTTGACCGCCCTTCATATAAAGATGATGTACAGCACCAAAGCAGCATCCATATTCTGAAACAAAAGCATAAGTTTGACAAATGGCTTGTTTCTGGCAATTCCATTATGGCAGCCAATTGTATTCTTATTCTTTGTAACCGCCTTATTATGATGCTTGGCAGGCAGATACAGAACCAACTTGCTACATTCAAGGACGAGGGCGGATTTACCGAAGCCCTCACAGCAGAACGCCTTGCCGCGAAAGCGGAGAAAAGTATTGCTGAAGGTGCTCCAACCTGTCCAAGATGCGGCAAACCGATGATAAAGCGCATGGCAAGAAAAGGGCTAAATTCCGGTAGAGCGTTTTGGAGTTGCTCAGCGTATCCGGAATGCAATGGAACAAGGAGTTTTGATAGTCGTTATAACGAATTGCGTGATAACGTTATACCGTAATAACGTTATATTTTTTAACAAATCCTCCTTTCGTGTCCGAAAAATTACTATTTTTGCAAAAATTAATAAATGAACAAAATGAATGTCAAATTGCTAAAATCGAAAGACTTTACCGAGGAGTATTGCTGCTCGGTGGTGGTGGTTGGTGCGCTGGAGGATGTGGAAAACAGCGACAACCTGAAGAAGACGCTCGTAAATGGGGAGTCAATTGTAGTTAACAGGCAGGACGTGAAGGAGGGCGATGTGATGCTCTACGTCAGCAACGAGTGCCAGATAGCAGGCTGGTTTCTTGGAGCAAACAACTTGTATCGTCACCATAAGCTGAACGCCAATTTTGAAGAGGTGGAGGCCAAAATCAAGGCCGATCCGGACTTCCTGAAATCAGACGAAGCCAAAGGTATGTGCGGCTATTTTGAGGACAATGGCCGGGTGAAAATGATTAAGCTGCGCGGCTGCCCCTCATTCGGCGTGCTTTTCAAGCCCGCATCCATGGAAAGGGCGATGCCGTTGCTGAAGGGTTATGACTGGACGTCAGCCATTGGTACGGATTTTGACTGCATTGGGGCAGACACGGCTCTGACAAAGGATGGTGACAAGGAACTGCCTTTTGTCCGTGCATACGTTCCGAGGCGCAATGTGCCGCGAAGCCATGGTTCAAAGACTGTGAGCCGGTGGGACTGTTTAAACCGCATGGTTCCCGGTCAGTTTATGCTCCATTACGATACTGTTCCGCTGAAAAAACACCTTGCCGATTTCAAGCCTGAAACCGAAATCACAGTCACTGTAAAGATGCACGGCACCTCATTCATCTGTGGTAATTTGCTCACCAATGTTCCGTTACGGATGTTCCGCATCCGCCGGTGGCTCAACAACCTTCTCCACACTGGAATCAGGGAGTCCCGTCAGGAGTACGGGATGGTGGTCAGCAGCCGTAAGGTCATCAAGAACGAATGGTCAGACACCGCCAATCCGGGAGGCTATTACGATTATGACATTTGGACAGAGTACGGAAACATTGTATACCTGTACCTGCCCCAAGGCGTGACGCTCTATGGCGAGATTTGCGGCTACATCACCGGAAATGCCCTGATGATACAGGATGGTTACGACTATGGTTGCAAGCCGGGCGCGAACCTGCTGATGCCGTATCGTGTCACGGAGCATGTAGGCGGTGTGATGAAGGAATACAGCATAGGTGAGGTTGGAAAGTTTACCGAATACCTCATTTCGGCGATGCGGAATGCTGGGGACAGTAATGCTGACCGTATTTTTAACATTCTCAATGTGAAACTATATGACGGGATGATTTCCGGCCTTTTAGGTGACGGTGCGGATATGAGCGCTTTCCCCGATCACTTGGGGGCGTTTTGCAGGATAGAGGAGAACGAGCCTCTCTGCAAAACGAAGGTTCCCCGTGAAGGTGTGGTGGTCCGCATTAATGGGGATGAGGTTGCTGAAGCCTTCAAACTGAAATCAATGCGCTTTTTTGAGCGCGAAAAGAAGGCTATCGATAAAGGGGAGGTGGACATTGAAATGCAGATGAACCTATAGCCCGCGGTGCGAACGCGCCTGTGCCGGAATGACGCTGCTGCGGCTGCGCACTCCGGAGGTGGTTCGGCTGCTTTTTGGGGAGGTCGGTTTAGAGGCTGTTGTCTTTGAGCCAGTGGCTTTATCCGGAGTTGTCGTGTTCTTTTTCGTGACAGGTGGTGTGGCCTTTTCCGGAACGGACGTGTTTTTATCCGGAGTTGTTTCGGCTTTATCCTGTTGTGGTGCAGGGTAATATTCCGTTGATGTTCCGGCACCGGATGAACGGTATCCTGTCATGGAATTGACCCTATGGATTTTTGAGGAGAGGTTGTGCCCGCCGGTGGTATGGAAATCGTGGAAAGTGACCACACATGACGGTGTTTTCAGGTATGGGGCGGACTTGTCTGCCAACTGTGCGCAATAACTGTTCCTTACATCCTTCAGTTCCGTTCCGATGAGAGCCATATGGTTTTTCCCCATCATATGGAACAGTTTCTTGACAGTCTCGGCCTGCCTGTATGTGCGGTATGTTGCAGCATCGCGGACACGTGTGCCTCGTGGATATGCCAGAAAGCGTTCAAGTCTTGTGCGTTCTTCTTCCGAAAGGGATGCAATCAGCTGCCGTACCTGCCGGAATTGTTGTACTAACGCCTGCTTCTGGTCGTTAAGTACACGCCGGCAAATCTCCTCTTTCTCCTCATCGCTATGCTGCATTCCGTATTTCTCATCAGCTTCGGCAATCTCTTTCAGAATCCGTGCACGATGGAACCCTTCAAACTGCTGCCGCATTACGGAATCTGAAATGTGTCGGATTGAATCCTCCGAAAGGGCGGTGATCTGTTCCAACAGTCTTTTTACAGGATTGGCAAGAAGGTATGGCTTGTTCTTCGGAAAAGCGTTTTCAAGCCTCCCTCCATAGCGGATATCGTTGTCTATAAAAAGCTGGTACAGTATGGTATATTGGACAACTCTTGCAAGGTCTGTGTTTCCGGTTCCGGCAAAATAGCCATAAGCTTTCTGTTCGTACTTGCGTCCGGGGGAGGTGGAGCGTTCCTGCGAAAGAAAGTATGAGACAGGTAGTGCGCCGGTACGGTTTGGTGCGTAGATTGTCTTGCCGTCCCTGTCGATTGCGAACATTGCATCATCAGTGTTCCAGTTATATACCAGCTGCTCCACTCCGAGCCACTCAAACAGCGGTCTTGGAAAAGGGTAGTATCCCGGATGGGGATAACTGTAATAGGCCTCCTGGATTGTTCCGCTTTCCGACCAGTCTTTAAGGATGACGTCCGTCATGGTTAGAAGGTCACCGAACTCCGTGTTCTCAAGTTCTTTGCTCAAATAAGTGGGGCACCAGTCCCTGCCGTTTCCCATTTTTCCTGCCATGAGGTCGTTGATATCAAGGCTTTGGGAGAGCTCCTTGTCGCGGATGGAGGCAAGCAGCAGTATGGTTTCCACCAGCAACGGCGGAAGCTCCTCCAGGGCGGCTTCACGTTCCCTTCCGATTATTGCCAGGCTTGCACTGTCCGAAATGGCGGCCAGGATCAGGTCCGCATCCAGCGTGAAGGGGCGTATCTCCTCCAAATGTTCTGAAAGGTCGTGGTGTTTTGGGATAATCCATGCCACAAATCCTGGAGAAAGACTGAAATAGCGTCCGTACTGCCTTTTGTCAAGCAGTTCCTGCAGATTATACCGTTTTGTGGTGTCCTCCAGTCGGATGAACAATTCCGGCTCCTCCAGAAACCAATTGTTGATTTCCTGCAGGGAGAGTCGGTAGTCCAGCCGGTTCTTGGTGAAATATCGCCGTTTGCCCGGCTGTTGCAGCTGAATGACAGGACATTTGTAATCAGAATAGTATAGCGCTTCGGAAAGTTTGCGGATTCTATTGCGCATGTTCTCCTCCGTGGCGTTTTCAATTGTCACAAGCAAATCGGTAATGTGGCCGTCATAACCGATACGGTGTTTTTTTCGTTCAATCCTGATGTTGAACCCCTTGAATATTGAGATTAGGCTGTCCGCTTCAAAATATGGAGGCGGTTCGGAAATCATGAGCAGCCGGCTGCTGTCGGGGAAGTCCGCCCTGCCGATGCCCTGGTAGTGGAAACGGAAACTGTTTCGGAACAGGGAGTGGAGGGAGTCCATTTGGTTGTAGGCAATTGTCTTTTCAATTTCGTTCCGCTGTTGCGGAATGTATTCCGTGCGCCGTATCTTGGCTGCCTGCCGCTGGATGGTCTCTGCCACTCTGGTGCGTGGCAGCAGCAATGCGATTGTGGTCGCAATGAGCAATGCTCCAGCCACGATGATTGCGGTCCTTTTCTTTCCGGTATGTTTTTCAGTTGTTGTCATGTTGTGAGTTAATGGTGTCTGACAGTGAACGGTGGCGGCTGGCGCGTAATGCCATGTTGCGGCGCAGGCAGTCGCTGTAAAGGGATATCTCCAGCCGGTGGTAGTTGCCCTCGCGGCCGATCAGCGGCAACATGTAGTCGTTGCCTGTGTAGCCATCCAGAATCAGCAGTCGTGATAGGGTGTCCAATGTGAACGTCAGCGTGTCTCCGGAGAGAGGGGAGACCATTCGGGCCGGTTCGCCGCTTGTGCTCCAACTTACCGGATTTATGGCCATGATGTTGCCTTCGCTGATAAGCGGGATGGCATCTCCGTTGGCGCGGACAGTGTTGTAGCAGATGGTGACGCCGATGTCCGCACTGTCCTGTGCCGCACGTATTTGCGGTGCGGCGGCAATGTCCTCTCCGGTCACCTTCCAGCCGATCACATATGCGGCGACCATGCGGGAGCGGCTCTCCGCATCCATGTGCTTAAGCAGTTCCACCACCGCAATTGCGCCCTGGCTGAAACCGGCCAGAATGAAGGGACGACCGTTGTTCAGATGTTTCATGTAATGGTCGAACGCCTTCCGAACATCCTCCATTGCCAGCGGGATCCTTTCATTTACAAGACTGTCAGCGGTGAAGCTCTCCATGGTGCATTGCCGGTAGTAGGGGGAAAAATAGTTCAGGTTGCCGGACAGCAGTTTCGCCACACCCTCCATCTCGCCGCGCATCGGCGCGCGCAGCCGTTCGTCATAGGTGTCGGCATAATGGCGGACCACCTTTTTTGAGACGTTATAGTCACCGGTTTCGGTGGAGATGATGTAGAAGAGGTCGGCATCGGCCTTCCGGTCAATGATGTACCATTGGGTGCTGTCAGTATAGTCCGGCGGGGTGGGGACGGGCGCCGGTTTCCGGCAGGCGGTGATGCTGCATATCAGCATGATTATGGCAAACAGTTTTCCGTACATGTTTCTGTTCATTTAGTTTTGCAGATGTTTTTCCATAATACGTTCCCGGATGTCATTTTATTATTATTGTGCGAAAAAAAAATCCTTGTCCAAGTGCCGTGGTGATTTTGCGTCCAAATGCCGTGGTGATTTTGCGTCCAAGTGCCGTGGTGATTTTGTGTCCAAGTGCCGTGGTGTTTTTGCGTCCAAATGCCGTGGTGTTTGAAAAAATGGTATATTTGCACTGTTAAAAAATCGCAAGTCAAATGAGTGTATATAGGCCAAGAATTGCTGATATTCAGTTAAAAAAAATGATTCGCAGGATTGGTGCCGTGCTGATTCAGGGACCGAAATGGTGCGGAAAGACCACCACTGCGGAACAAATTGCTGCAAGCAAAATATATCTTGACGATCCGGAAAAGCAAAAACTTTATCGCCAGACGGCGGAATTGAATATCGTTGCCCTTCTTCAGGGCGACACTCCGCGTCTGATGGACGAATGGCAGCTTTTGCCGCAGCTGTGGGATGCCGTCCGCTTTGAGGTTGACCATCGTAAGGCTGAGGGGCAGTTCATACTGACCGGCTCTGCCGTGCCGCCATTGACAGACGAAATCAGCCATACCGGCACCGGAAGGTTCGCTCGTCTGACCATGCGGACAATGTCGCTGTTGGAGTCGGGCGACTCCACTGGGTCTGTGAGCCTGCGCTGGCTGTTTGAAAAGCATAGTGAGCAGCCTCAAGGAATGGCCGGTATAGATTTGGACCGGCTTGCATTCCTGATTTGCCGTGGCGGATGGCCCAATGTGGTGGGAAAGGATGATGAAGATGCTCTTGCGCTTGCATTTGATTATTATGATGCGGTCATGGATTCCGACATCTCCCGCATTGACGGTGTCCGCAGGAATGCTGAGATGGCCAGGCGGCTCACCCGCTCGCTGGCGCGGCACCAGGGTGCGCAGGTCTCGCTGGAAACCATTCGTCAGGATATGGCCGCAAACGATGAGATCCTTCAAGGTGAAAGTAGTTTTGCGCAGTATATTAATGCGCTGAAGGGAATTTTTGTGGTTGACGACATGCCTGCGTGGAATCCGAACCTCCGTTCAAAGACGGCTATCCGTACAATGGACACCCGCTACTTCAACGACCCTTCCATTGCTGCCGCCGCATTGGGTGTGGCGCCCGCCGACCTCACTCAGGACTTGAGAACCATGGGGCTGATGTTTGAGACTCTGGCTGTCCGTGATCTCCGTGTCTATGCCGGTGCATTGGACGGAAGGGTGTATCATTTCCGGGATAAAAGCGGTCTGGAATGCGACGCTGTGGTTCATCTGCGTAATGGGGATTATGGGTTGGTTGAAATCAAACTGGGAGGTGACTTCCTGATCGAAGAGGGTGTGAAAACCCTGAATTCGTTGGAGGAAAAAATCGATACCGGAAAAATGAAGGCTCCATCTTTCAAGATGGTATTGACCGGCGTTGGCGAATATCCGTTGCGCAGAAAAGACGGTGTGTATGTTGTGC
>CACYHG010000049.1 GCA_902774175.1 uncultured Bacteroidota bacterium | reverse complement strand
TGGTAGTCACCGTGACCGCCACCCTTCACCGACTGGAAATAGTCGGACTGTGAAGGCTGGATTGTTCCCAGACCGGGACCGCCACGCATCACATTCACCACCAGGCAGGGGATTTCGGCACCTGCCAGATAGGTAAGTCCCTCCTGCATCAGGCTGATACCGGGGGAAGATGAGGAGGTGGCAACCTTTTTGCCGGTGGCGGCACCGCCATACACCATATTGATGGAGGCCATCTCACTTTCAGCCTGGAGCACCGTCATACCGGTTGTTTCCCAAGGCTTTTCGGCCATCAACGTTTCCATTACTTCAGACTGCGGCGTGATCGGATAGCCAAAATAGCCGTCTGTTCCGCTGGCAATCATAGCGCGGGCAATAGCTTCATTACCCTTCATTAACTGTAATTCTCTTGCCATTTTATGATACGCGTTTAATTGTTTATAACTTAACTTTATAGACGGAAATGACACCATCCGGACAGACAACGGCACAGCTTGCGCATCCGATGCAGTCCTCCTCTTTCACGGCCTCGGCATAATTATAGCCCTTGCCGTTGACTTTTTTTGATATGGAAATCACCTGCTTCGGACATGCTTCCGTGCAAACGGCGCATCCTTTGCATCTTTCCGTATCAATCACGATTGCTCCTTTTATCATAACTGTTTAAGTTTTAATGAAATATTTTATTTTTGGTTATTTTTTGCAAAATTAAAATCAAAACGCGCAAAAGTAGTCATTTTTTTTTTACTTTGGCCGCACTTTCCAAAAAAACTTTGCATCAAAGTTTGTCAAAAAGCAAAAAATAGGCGATAGCCATCACGAAAGTGACCAGCAGAATGCCTCTTCCGGTGCGGTCATATTTCAGTTTGACAAGATAATAGCGCATTGTAAAAAGGTTGGTGAAGATTGAGACCAGCAGCACCGTGGACATCGGTATCAGCAGACTCTTTCCCGCAGGGGCGCAGCATCTGGACACCAGATACAGGATTCCGAAAACAGCCGCAGGAAGCAGAAGCCCGAGCAGCAGACCCAACCACATCTGATCGCTTTTTAACTTTTCCATATCTAAAAACTCCATTTTTCAAAAAAATCCATGTGACGGTAGGCGGTCATGTCCACCTGCACCGGCTGGACGGAAATGTAATTATGCTCCACCGCCCAGACGTCCGTGTCATCCCCCTGATCCTCGTCGCCCAGGCTGCCGGAGAGCCAGAAATAGTCACGTCCCTGGGGATCCTGCCGCTTTTCCAGCGTCTCGTGCCAGCGGTTCAGCGCCTGACGCGTAACACGGACGCCGGCTATCTCAGTCCTCGGTATCGGAGGTATGTTCACATTCAGGCAGACATCCGCCGGCATGGGCTCGCGCAGCACTTTGTAAATAATGCTGTAGATATACAATTTCGCCGCCTCAAAATCAGGGGTTTGCCCATTGTCGACCAATGAAAAGCCGATGGATGGGATACCGTTGATGCAGCCCTCTATCACCGTGGCCATCGTCCCGGAATAGATAAGGCTCGACGAGGTGTTGGCCCCATGGTTGATACCGGAGAGCAGCAGGTCGGGCTTGCGCCCCTTCAACACTTCACAATCAGCTATCTTATAGGCATCGACCGGTGTTCCGTAAACCTTATACACCTCCACATCCGGCCCCTCCTTCACCTTACGGTAGCGCAAAGGGCTGGAAAAGGTTATGGCATGGCTCTTCCCCGACTGGGAACGGGCAGGCGCAACCATCACGACATGGCCGAAATGCAGGGCCACGGACTGCAGCGCCTTTATGCCGGCGGCATCGACCCCATCGTCGTTCATAAGCAGAATCAACGGCAGGCCTGTTCCAATTGTCTCATCCATCAATTGTTTTGTTTTAGGGTTATAAAATGCAAAGGTAGCACTTTTTTGCACACGAAAACGCCCCAGCTCCGGAAAAAATCTTCCGGGGATGCATGTAAAAAAATATGCGATGCCACCGATTCCTATTGCTTTTTTTTGTACTTTTGCAATTTGTTTTACATTATAATGTAACAGGCGATGATGCACTATAAAAGAATATTACTGAAAATAAGCGGCGAATCGCTGGCAGGCACACAGCAGTACGGCATCCAGGCAGGGCAGCTGCGCTACTACGGCGCAGAAATAAAGAAGGCATGCGACCTCGGCATCCAGATTGGTGTCGTCATCGGAGGCGGCAACATTTTCCGTGGGATGCAGGGTGCAAGCAAAGGCTTTGACCGCATCCAGGGCGACTACATGGGCATGATGGCGACCGTAATCAACAGCATGGCGCTGCAGGGCGAGCTGGAGGCGAACGGAGTTAAGGCGGTGATCCTTTCCGGCATTGCCATCGACCCGATTTGCGAACGGGCCAGCAGCCGCCGAGCCATCGAATACCTTGAACAGGGCTACGTGGTTATTTTCAGCGCAGGAACCGGCAACCCCTTCTTCACCACGGACAGCTGCGGCGCACTCCGCGCTGTCGAGATCAAGGCCGACCTGCTGCTCAAGGGCACCCGCGTGGACGGTGTGTACGACTGCGACCCCGAAAAGAATCCGGAAGCCCGCAAGTTCGACGACCTCACCTTTGAGGATGCCTACAACCGCGGACTGCACATCATGGACCTGACCGCCTTCACCCTCTGCAGGGAGAACAACATGCCGGTCATCGTCTTTGACATAAACAAACCGGACAACCTGCTCCATCTGATGCAGGGAATTGAAATTGGAACCTTAATACACAACTGATATGGAGGAAGAAATTAACGCCACACCGGCACCGGAAGAGAACCGTGAACAACTTGAAAAAAGGGCAAAAAAGAAGGTGCATTTCCGCATCCACCTGTTCATTTACCTGATTGTCATAGCCTTTTTCTGGCTTCTATGGTTTTTCCTCTTCAAACCCAGCCAGACCGGAGAGAGTTCCGTATTCCTGAAACTCTGCTGGGCCATCACCCTGTTTTGGGCATTGATAGTGTTCACGCACTATATGTTCGCCATACGCTGGAACAGAAGCGCCATCGAGAAGGAGGTGGAACGGCTGAAAAAACGTGAGAAGAAACTGAAAGAGAAGATGGAGACCATGAAAAAGGATCTTCAAGCCAAAGAGAACCAACAACAAAATTAAGAAATTCATAAGATAAAGCAATATGTCAGACGAAATCACCCTCTGTTTGGAGAGCATGAAGGAAGAGATGCAGAACGCCTTCCTATACCTTGAAAAGGAACTTGATAAAATCCGTGCCGGCAAGGCCAACGTCAAGATGCTGGACACCGTAAAGGTGGACTACTACGGCACGCCGACCCCCATCGCACAGGTGGCCAGCCTGAGCACGCCGGACCCTAAGCAGATTGTAATCCAGCCATGGGAGAAAAGCATGATCGGACCGATCGAAAAGGCAATCCTTGCCGCAAACCTTGGTTTCAACCCGCAGAACAACGGCGAAGTGGTGCGCGTCATCGTGCCCGCCCTGACGGAGGAGCGGCGTAAGGAACTGGTCAAAAAGGTCAAACAGGAGAGCGAACAGGCAAAAATCAGCATCCGCAACATTCGTCGCAAAACCAACGACGAGGTTAAGAAACTGAAAGACGGAGGCGTTCCGGAAGATGAGACCAAGAAGGCGGAGACCTCCATACAGAAGACCACGGACGAGTTCATTGCCAAGGTCGACCAGTTCTATGGCTTCAAGGAAAAAGAAATCATGACCATTTAGAAGAGATGAATTTTGTAGAAGAACTTAAATGGAGGGGCATGATCCATGACATGATGCCCGGCACTGAAGAACAGCTGCAGAAAGAAATGACTACGGCCTACGTCGGTATCGACCCGACAGCCGACTCGCTGCACATCGGACACCTTGTGGGCGTAATGATGCTCAAGCACCTGCAGGAAAGCGGACACCGCCCCATCGTGCTTCTCGGCGGAGCCACAGGCATGATCGGCGACCCGTCCGGAAAATCGCAGGAGCGAAACCTGCTTGATTCCGACACCCTGCGCCACAATCAGGAATGCATACGCAAACAGCTGGGCAAATTCCTCGATTTCGACAGCAAGGCTCCAAACGCCGCCATCCTCGTGAACAATTACGACTGGATGAGCAAGTTCTCCTTCATTGACTTTATCCGCGACATCGGCAAGCACATCACAGTAAACTACATGATGGCCAAGGATTCTGTCAAGAAACGTTTCAACGGCGAAGGGGACGGCATGTCATTCACCGAATTCTCGTACCAGCTGGTGCAGGGTTACGACTTCCTGTACCTCAACCAGAACTACAACTGCAAGCTGCAGATGGGCGGTTCCGACCAGTGGGGCAACATCACCACCGGAACCGAGCTCATCCGCCGCAAAACCGACGGTGAGGCCTTCGCGCTCACCTGCCCGCTCATCACCAAGGCTGACGGGGGCAAGTTCGGCAAGACCGAGAAGGGCAACATCTGGCTCGACCCGGAGCGCACCTCCCCCTATATCTTCTACCAGTTCTGGCTGAACTGCAGCGATGAGGACAGCAAGAAATACATCCGCATCTTCACCCTGTACAGCAAGGAGGAGATTGAGGCGATGGAAAAGGAGCAGGAGGCAGCACCGCACCTGCGCACATTGCAGAAGGCATTAGCCAAGGACCTCACCATCCGCGTCCATTCACAAAAGGACTATGAGGCGGCTGTCGAGGCCTCCAACATCCTGTTCGGGAAAGGCACCCATGAAAGTCTGGCCGCACTTTCCGAGCAGATGTTCCTGTCAGTGTTCGACGGCGTGCCCACATTCAACGTATCCCGCTCACTGCTGGAAGCGGGCATCTCCCCTGTGGAGCTGTTGACCGAACACGCAGCAGTTTTCGCCTCAAAAGGGGAAATACGCCGTCTGATCAAGGAGGGCGGTCTTTCCATCAATAAGATCAAGGCGGACGAAAACACCCTGCTGACCACCAGCGACACCATCAACAGCAAGTACCTTCTGGTGCAGAAAGGGAAGAAAAATTACTATGTCATTGTCATCCAATAAAACGAATATTATGAAAAGATTTGTTTTCAATCTGACTGTCTGCAGTATCTGCTGCCTGCTGGCATGTGGTTCACAGACCGTCCAGGGACAGAACACGGTTGCCGAGAAATCGGCCGTCACGAAAACCAACAGGAACTTCAGCAAAAAGTCGGTCAATCCGGCAAACAACCTGAGCCGTGGCGGACACCTGAACTATCCGCAAGGGCTCAACCGGAACAAAAGTTTCAACATGGGCTACCAGCTGGGACCCAGCCTGGCTCTGAACGACGCACTGCGTGAGGAGCGCTGCGCACTTGGCGCAAACTTCGACTTCTACATGCACTTCGTGCTGCAACGCACCGACCTGCTGGCATTGGGTACGGAAATTAAGGCTTTTTATTTCCTGACCAACAACAGCAACTTCAACAAATACACATGTCCCGTACATGAGGAGGGGCTTGAGGAGCCAGTGGTCAGCACAGGCAACTGGATAGCTGGGACAGTCCAGATGAGCCTGCTGACAAACTTCAACGCCACCGCACGCTGCAACATCCAGCTTAAGGCCAATGCAGGCCCGCTGGTGGTGATGGTTCCGAAAAACGATGTGAAGTACCAGATTTCTGAAATCCAGCTGGACAATTCAGCCGGCGTCACGGTCAAGGAGATCCATTACAAATCGGGAATGTCCATCGGTGGAGCGGCCACCTTGGGCGCAGATCTGCTCTATGCCCTTTCCAGGCACACCGAAATCAAGGGCGGTGTTGACTGGACATACATGCGATTCGCCTATGAAAGGGAGAACGTCGAGACAAAGCAGGGACAGGATCCCACCATCCGTATCAGCAAGGAGTTGCGCCAGTTCGGTGTCTTTAACCTCCACATCGGATTTGCCCACAGTTTTTAACCGGAAATTAATCTTTATTAAAACATACCATTATGAATAACGCATCTTACATCTTCAGGGAACCGAAAAACGAACCTGTTTACAGTTACGCTCCCGGCACACCGGAACGTGCCGCACTGAAAGCCGAATTGGAGAAACAATACAACCAGTGCATCGAAATACCGCTGATCATCGGCGGCAAGGATGTGAAAACCGGCGACATGGGCACCGTGGTGATGCCGACCGAGCACAAACATGTGCTGGCCAAATACCACAAAGTTGGAAAAAAAGAGGTCCAGATGGCAATTGACGCCGCCATGGCAGCCCGTGAAAAATGGGAGAGCATGCCTTGGATCCAGCGCGCCTCCATCATGATGAAGGCGGCCGAACTGCTGGCCACCAAATACCGCTACGTGCTGAACGCAGCCACAATGCTCGGCCAGGGCAAGAGCCCGATGCAGGCTGAAATCGACTGCCCCTGCGAGGCCATCGACTTCCTGCGCTTCAACACCTATTTCGCATCGAAGATTTATTCGGAGCAGCCCATTTCGGACCACACCATGCTTGACCGCAACGAATACCGCGGCATGGAAGGCTTCGTCTATGCCATCACGCCGTTCAACTTCACCTCAATCGCACTGAACCTGAACGTCGCACCCGCACTGATGGGTAACGTCACCATCTGGAAGCCCTCCACCACCGCCATCCTTTCCAACTACTACCTGATGCGCCTGTTGCAGGAGGCCGGTCTTCCCGATGGAGTCATCAACTTCCTGCCCGGCAGCGGCAGCGTCATCAGCGAGGTGGCTTTCAAATCGCCTTATTTGGCTGGTATCCACTTCACCGGCAGCACCGGAACATTCAAGAATTTCTGGAAACTGATCGGACAGAACATCGACATCTACAAAACATATCCGAAAATTGTCGGCGAGACCGGCGGCAAGGACTTCATATTCGCCCACAAGACGGCTCCCGCACGCGAGCTTGCAGTAGCAATCCTTCGTGGTGCCTTTGAGTACCAGGGGCAGAAATGCTCCGCCGCATCCCGCGCATACGTTCCGAAATCGCTTTGGCCCAAGACCCTGAAGCACATCCAGGAGATGATGAAGACAGTCAAGATGGGTGACGGCCGCGACTTCGGCAACCTGATCAACGCGGTGATTGACGAGAAATCGTTCGACAATATCGCCGGCTACATTGACCGTGCGAAGAAATCGCCGGATGCGGAAATCGTGCTCGGCGGCGGCTACAGCAAGAAGGTCGGCTACTTTGTGGAGCCCACCATCATCGTGGCCAAGACCCCGGACTACGAATCGATGCGCGAGGAGATTTTCGGACCGGTCATCACCATCTACGTCTATCCGGACGCACAGTTTGAAAAGACTTTGAAGCTCTGTGACGAGACATCCCCCTACGCACTGACAGGATCAATCTTCGCCACCGACCGCTACGCCATCGAAGTGGCAGAACAGGCGCTCCGTCATGCCGCCGGAAACTTCTACATCAACGACAAGCCCACCGGTGCGGTGGTCGGCTGCCAGCCCTTCGGCGGCGCCCGCGCCTCCGGAACCAACGACAAGGCGGGCAGCGCCCTCAACCTCTACCGTTGGATCAGCGCACGCTGCATCAAGGAGACATTTGTCCCCGCCACCGACTACGGCTATCCTTTCCTGAAAGAGGAATAGCAATACGACATGTTTATGAAAAGAGGGTGCCGTGTGACACCCTCTTTTTTTTAGAAATTCATGAAGCCCTGCTCCTCCAGCACCTTCATGAAAAGCCTTGAGAAGGCCACATTGTCCTCCGCCTTGTAACGGCGTTCAGTAAATATGCGCGCCAGATTGGGCAAATCGTTCTCCTTGAGCAGCCGCAATGTCTCTGCCGAAGTCTCCCGCTCGGCATATACGGAATCAATCCGCTCCCGGTCATAATCATGATACATTTCCTGGTGCACAATGCCTTCCATCGGAAGCCGGTCAGCCAAAGGAGGCTCTTCCGCAGGATAGCCCATAGTGATGCATGTTACAGGCACCACCCCTTCCGGCAGACCGTATATTTTGATCAGCTCATGCGCATTGTAGGTGACAGTGCCCATGTAGCAGATGCCCAGACCCAGCGATTCGGCCGCAAGGCAGGCATTCTGCGTGGCAGCAACGGCATCCACCACCGCCCACATGAAGGATTGCAGATTGTCATAGCCCGGCTCGGCATCGCGGCAGCGGCACCATTGGTTGAAACGGCGGAAATCCGCACAAAAGGTCAGCACCGCCGCTGCCGAAGTGACTGCGGGCTGGTTGAAATGGGCTGGGGCAATCATTTTCTTCATCTCCTCGTCCTGGTTGACAATAATGCTGTACAGCTGCATGTTACCCGTAGTGGAGGCGCGGGTGGCCGCATGCAGCACCATTTCCATGACCGACTCCGGAATCGGCTGCTTCTTGTAGCGCCTGACACTCCGATGCGAAAGAATTGTCTCCAAAGTGTGGTTGCTCTCTCTCTCTGACATGATATATATATTAGATGTATAAAAAAAAGAAAGGAAGTGGTCTCGCGACTACTTCCTCAAATCTTCGCTGTACCGACTGAATTATTCAGCAGGAGTTGCAGCGGCTTCTTCAACAGGAGCTTCCTCAGGGGCAGGAGCAACTTCTTCATCAGTAACGGGAGCCTCAGCTTCCACCATGGTCTCGTCCTGAACCGGCTCGGCCTCTTCAGCAGTCTTGTTACCACAGGCGACGAAAGTCATACCAGCGACAACTAATAAAGCCATTAACTTTTTCATACTAGTATAAATTTTAAATTTGTTAATAAATTTACTATGCTGCAAAAGTAGCACATTCCCATTTACATATTACAAAAAATCAAAAAAACTTTTTAACATTACAAACTATTTGATATTTAAATATTTAATGCATTATTAAAGCATTTTGCTTTGGTTTTGGCACAGGATGAGGCCTTTTTTGCCTGAAAAAATGGAAGTATTGCGCGAAAAAAACCGCATTTTTCAAAAAACTATTGCAACAATTTCTTAATCTCATGCAGTTTCATCAGAGCCTCAACAGGGGTCAGCGTGTCGATGTCCGTATGGAGGATATCCTCCTTGATCTGCAGCAGCAGCGGGTCGTCCAATGTGACAAAACTCAACTGCATCGACTCCTCCTTAGCCGCCTCCAGACGTCGGTTCATATCCTGATGCTCGGACTGCTCCAGCTTTTTCAGCACCTCCTCCGCCTTGCGCAGCACCTCGGCCGGCATTCCGGCCATCCGCGCCACATGGATTCCGAAGCTGTGCTCCGTACCGCCTTGGGCCAGTTTGCGCAAAAACAGTATCCTGTTGCCGGCCTCCTTAACCGTGACATGGTAATTTTTTATCCGCTTGACCCGTGAGGCCATCTGGTTGAGTTCGTGGTAATGGGTGGCGAACAGCACCTTGGCCCTGCATACCGGGTTTTCATGCAGATACTCGGTAATGGCCCATGCGATGGAGACACCATCGAAAGTGCTGGTTCCACGGCCAATCTCATCCAGCAGCACCAAGCTCCGGCTGGAGAGGTTGTTCAGGATGCTGGCCGTCTCGTTCATCTCAACCATGAAGGTCGACTCGCCCGAAGAGAGGTTGTCGGAGGCTCCCACACGGGTGAACACCTTATCCACTATGCCGATGGAAGCCTTTTCGGCAGGGACAAAGGAACCCATCTGCGCCATGATTACAATCAGGGCGGTCTGCCTCAACAGCGCGGACTTTCCTGACATGTTCGGTCCTGTCACCATCCAAATCTGCTGAGACTCATTGTCCAAGCGCACATCATTGGCGATATATCGCTCTCCGGGGGGCAGGCAGGCCTCAATTACCGGATGACGTCCGTTTTTGATATCAATCGCATAACTGTCGTTGATTTCCGGGCAGACATAACTGTTCTGCAACGCCAGGACGGCAAAACCGCACAGCACATCCAGCCGCGCGACGCAACGTGCGCTGTCCTGCACGGGCTGCACAAAATCGAGCGCATACTGCAGCAATTCGGAGAAGATGCGCTGCTCGATGGCAAGTATCTTCTCCTCCGCACCCAGAATCTTCGCCTCGTATTCCTTCAGCTCCTCGGTTATGTAACGTTCCGCATTGGTCAGGGTCTGCTTGCGGATCCATTCTGGCGGGACCTTTTCCTTGTGTGCGTTTGTCACCTCAAGATAATAGCCGAATACATTGTTGTATCCGATCTTCAGCGAAGAGATGCCGGTACGCTCCGTCTCCTGCTGCTGCATCTTCATAAGGTAATCCTTGCCGGAATAGGCAATGGAGCGCAAATCGTCCAGCTCCGCATCCACCCCCTCTCCGATGAAGCCGCCCTTGCTCAAGAGCATCGGGGCATCCTTTTTCAGCGTGCTGCCTATCTTTTCAACCAAAGCCGGGCAATCGTCCAACTGCTGCGCCAGTTTGCGGACAACCTCCGCATCAGCCTCCAGACATGACTGCCTTATTTCACGGACGGCCTGCAGCGAACGCGCCATCTGCAACAGTTCACGCGGATTGGCCCTGCCGACCGCCACCTTGGAGACCAGCCGTTCCAGATCCCCCACTTCGCGCAACTGCACGGTGATGTTCTCCCGAAGGGATTCCTGTTGGGCCAGAACCCCGACCGTCTGCAGCCGCTCCTCAATCTGCCCCCTCTCCTTCAACGGCAGCATCAGCCAGCGCTTCAACAGGCGCGAACCCATCGGGGTGAGCGTCCTGTCCATTACGGAGCAGAGTGTCTTCGCCTCCGGATGAATTGTATCAATCAGCTCCAGATTACGGATTGTGAACGGATCAAGCCAAACATACTGCTCCGCCTCCACCCTTGAGACATGGGTGATATGGCTCACCTGCGTATGCTGGGTCTCGAACAGGTAGTGCATGGCCGCGCCTCCCGCTATTATGCCTAAAGGCAGATCCTCCACCCCGAAACCCTTCAGCGAAGCAACCTGAAAAAGGCGCAGGAGCAAATCACGCGCGAAATCGGTGGTGAAGACCCAGTCGTCGAAAGTGGAACAGAGGTATCCCTCCCCGAAACGGGAGAAAAAATCCTCGCGCTTACGGCGCTCCACAACAACCTCAGCCGGTGCGAAGCTCTGCAGGAGCTTGCGGATGTACTCGTCCGGACCCTGTGAGATGTAGAACTCACCGGTGGAAATGTCCAAAAGCGCCAAGCCGCACTGCTTTTCCACCAGATGGACGCTGCCGAGGAAATTGTTCTTCCGCGTCTCCAGAACCTTGTCGTTATAGGAGACACCAGGTGTGACCAGTTCCGTCACCCCACGCTTGACCAGCGTCTTGGTAAGCTTCGGGTCCTCCAGCTGGTCACAAACGGCCACCTTAAGCCCCGCGCGCACAAGTTTAGGCAGATAGGTGTCCATGGCATGGTACGGAAAACCGGCCATCTCCACACCGACAGCACCGCCATTGGAACGGTGCGTCAGCACTATATCCAATATTTTCGAAGCCTTTACAGCATCCTCCCCGTATGTTTCGTAGAAATCCCCGACCCGGAAAAGCAGCATGGCCTCCGGATACTTCGCCTTGAAGGAGTAGTATTGCTTCATCAGCGGGGTCTGCCCGTCCGAAGCGGCGCCATCGCCAGCCGGTGCGTTTTTCTTTGTTCTCGCCATGTCAGTTTTTTTAATCGTTAAAAAATCTGTTTAATTCAACAAATCACACCCCTTCCGACCATAGTCGCTTGAAGAAATCAAGCACATAAACACACTCTATTTCACCCATGCGACGGTTAAACATATCTAATGAAACAATAATTCTTCTGCTTTGCGGATATTCCTCCCCAAAAGCCTTTAGGCCTTTCAGATGTTTATTCATCACCTCTTCCACTGATTTTATTTCTATTGCGACCCTTGCATCACCAATAACGGCATCCACCTCCAATCCCGTATAGGTACGCCAATAAAACAGCTCTTCCTCGGAATGGGTGTAATGCAACCATGCATACAATTCCTGAATCACCAAATGCTCGAAAGCATGTCCATAATCGGCACTTCCTCTGACCATATCCTTCCTGTGCAGAAGGTGGTTAGCAACCCCGATGTCAAAATAATAGAATTTTGGAGCCTGCACCAGACGACGCTTCATCACTTTTCGGAACGCTGGAATACGGTAACCTATCAACGTGTCCACAAGAATGTCAAAATAGGCACTGACAGTAACGGCACTTATCCCACAATCCTGGGCAATATTATTGTTGTTCACAATCTCGCCATCCGTCAAAGCAGCCACTTCAAGGAACCGCTGAAAAACACTTAGATTCCTGACCAAAGCCTCCTCTTTGATTTCTTCCTTAAGGTATATGTCAATATACGCAGCCAAACGGCGGGATGGATTTTTGGCCAAATAATGGGACGGAACCATGCCGTAACATACCGCATGGTCTATATCGAAGTCAGGGATCTCAGCACTGACAAGAGGGTACATGTACACAGGCAACGCTCTTCCTCCCAAAGTGTTTCTGCCTTTTCGTTTCAGTTTTCTTGCGCTCGAACCACAGAGAATAAAGATATGATTGCATCTGACTATAAGCCTATGTACTTCATTGAGCAGTTCAGGAACCTCGGCTATCTCATCAATAATCACCAGAGTCTGCTCCGGTTTGTCTTGCAACAATTCATAAAGAATAGCCGGCCTGCGCATGTAGCGGTTCTTTATGTCGGTATCCAACAAGTCGATATAGATGGCATTGGGGAATTGTATAAGCAATGCGGTTGTTTTTCCAGTTTGGCGCGCCCCAAAGAGAAAGATACTTCCATCTAATTCATTGTTGATTTGCAATATACGCTTAATCATAACCTTTAATTTCTAAAGCACAACTTTATATTTTGATTGAAAATCGAAAGTGTCACTATCAATTTTTATGCAAAATTAATAAAAGTCTAAAAAAGAGGAGCCGTTACGCTCCTCTTTTTTATATTATATTATTATAATGTAAGGCTGCTATTTTGTCACCCTCTCCAGCCACTTCACCATGCAGAGCATGACTATCATGGAGAGCAGGCAGACACCCATGAACACGCTCCAGCAAATCCAGATGGGGAAGTTGGTGTACATAAGCGGGCCTATCCAGAGCAGGCCGTTGCCAACTGCAGTGGCGCCAAGCCACAAGCCCTGGCAGAGACCCAACAGGTTCTTGGGAGCCACTTTGGACACAAAGCTTAATCCCAGCGGGCTGATGAACAGTTCTGCGACCGTCATGAAGAAGTAATAGACAATGAGCACCCATGCACCCGCCTTCATGCCGGCAGCGGTGGTGGCATCAAGGGCGGTGAAGTCCTCAGCCGAAGGATAACCGGCACTCTTGCAGAATATGGTCATGAACATATAGGCAATGGCAGCGATACCCATACCGATGGCTATTTTGCGTGGCGTGGAGAACTTTCTTCCCCACTTGGTCGCGAAGAGCCACATGATTGGGAAGGTAAGCAAGCAGACAAAGAACGGGTTGACAGCCTGCCATATTTCGGGCGGGAAGATTGATGTGTTGACGAAATCACGTGCAAAGAGCGACATGGAGGTGCCGTTCTGATGGAACGACCACCAGAAGAAGACGGCGATGACAAGCACTGCAAACAGGGCATAGAGACGCTGTTTCAACTCCTTGGCCATGGCAGCTTTCTCCTCCTGGGTGTATGTTACACTTTCAGCAGCGGCTTTCTTTGCCGGTGTGGGGAATTTCTTCTTGCTGGCAACAAAAATAGTCAGAGAGATGAACATGGCTACCACAGAAGCAATGAACGAGTAATGGACACCGGTGTTGAAAACGTTGAGATAGTCCTGACAATAGGCCTGTGCTGCAGTGATATCAACGGGCAGACCGCCGTGCATGGCACCGAACAGTTCGGAGGCTTTGGCGACAGCCTCAGGAGCCATGGCCGCACCGGCAGACAAATATTGATGGCAGAGTGCGGGAAGGTCTGCGTTGTATTCCCAACCGTTCACACCAAGCCACCAGCTGCGGAGCAACGGAGCCACAAACGGAGCGATAAGGCCGCCCACATTGATGAACATGTAGAAAATCTGGAAACCGGGGTCACGTTTGCTCTTGGCCTCGGCTAACGCTTCGGGACTGATTTTTGCGGCTTCAGCCTCAAAGTTATCATACATCTGGCCAACGATAGCCTGCAGGTTGCCCTTGAACAGACCGTTACCGAAGGCAATCATCAGCAGTGCGAAGCACGTCAGGGGCAGCAGCCAGCTGATATTGCCGGATGTGGCAAGGATTGGAATGGCGAGGATGATGTATCCGCATGCCATTACCAACAAACCAGACTGAATGGTCTTTTTGTAGTTCTGTGTACGGTCGGCAATGATACCGCCGACAAGGCTCAGGATATAGATTCCGCAGTAGAATGCCGAATAGATACCTGTGGCCACACTGTTGCTCAAGCCGAATTTCGAACATAGGAACAGCACCAGCACCGCATTCATGATGTAGTAGCCGAAACGTTCTCCCATGTTGCTTAATGCAGCAGCAATTAGTCCTTTGGGATGTCCTTTCATAATATTTGTACTTTTTTAATGAATAATTAATGAATTTTTTGTCAAAACGAATTTGCAAAAGTACGAAAAAAAACAATCGGATTTCCGACTGCGGGCGAAAAAAAAATAAGCCCGAAACCGGAGTTCGTATCCCGATTTCATGTACATTTGTAACTGCGTATTATCATGCGCATAAAAATATTATTAATTTAAATTTCAACTATTTAAAAAATATATATTTTGTCTATGGACAGCCGAATCGTCATTATACCCACCTATAACGAGAAGGAAAACATCGAAAAAATCATCCGGTACGTGTTCAACCTGCCCGACGCGTTCCACATGCTCATCATCGACGACGGCTCCCCCGACGGCACGGCGGACATCGTCAAACGGCTCATGAACGAGTTTGAAGGCAGGCTGTTCCTTGAGGAGCGCAGCGGAAAACTTGGGCTTGGCACGGCATACATCCACGGTTTCAAGTGGTGCATCGCCCACGGCTACGACTTCATATTTGAAATGGACGCCGACTTCTCCCACAACCCCGACGACCTCATCCGCCTCTACAACGCCGCGGTCGAAAACAACGCGGACGCTGTGGTCGGCTCCCGCTACTGCAACGGGGTCAACGTGGTAAACTGGCCTATGTCCCGCATACTGATGTCCTACTTCGGGTCGGCCTACGTGCGCTTCATTCTGCGCACACCGGTCCGCGACACCACCGCCGGATTCATCTGCTACAGGCGCACACTGCTTGAAAAGCTCAACTTCGGACAAATCCGCCATACCGGCTACGGTTTCCAGATTGAAATGAAATACATCATCTGGAAACTGGGGTTCAAAATAATGGAAATACCGATCATCTTTGTGGACCGTCAGGAGGGCACCTCCAAAATGAGTTCAGGGATATTCAAGGAGGCGATATGGGGCGTGATCAAACTGCGCTTCCGCCGCGTGAAGAAATATCTGAAATAGAATCAATATCCGCCACAGGCGGATTTTTTTATGCCTTGGAATAGAACTTCAGCTGGTGGGGAGCGGTGAATATTGACTGCCACGTCTCCGCCTCAAACTCCAAACAGGCACAGGCGCCGGTCTGCATGAAGCTGGTGAAATCGGGCAGGAAAAAGTGCAGCAGGTTGCTCACCTCCGGATTGTGGCCGACAATCATAACCTCGCGAACCGACTCCTCCAACCCGACAAGTATATTGAAATAGGCCTCCTCGGTGGTCAGGTACAACGCCGGATCGTAAACTATCCGCTCAGGTGGAAAACCGACTGCTTTAGCTATGGTGTCGGCGGTCTGCCGCGTGCGGAGGGAATCGCTCGCATATAGCGCATCCAAACTGCATCCGTGCCGCAAAAGGGTTGCTGACAACTCTATGGTCCTCTCCACTCCGGAAAAGGTCAGCGGACGCTCGTGGTCCGGTTCGGCCTCAGCCGCCTTCGCATGGCGGACGATATAAACCAACTTTTTCATACTATGGCCATTTTGGAAAAAAATGTATGACACACAAATAATCCATATAAACCGCAAAAGCGGTGAAACCCAAGGCCGTCAACAGGGGCGGCACATGCGTGAAACGGGCGATGTTCGCCGCATCGCCGGACTGCTTGGGATTTTTTAGGGCCACGCGCAGCAATATCAGGCAGGAACAGACTGCGTCAACAAACAGCACCCCGGCATCAATCCGCGCCATAACATCCAGCCAGAGGGGATGGTCGCGATAGAGCAGCCAGCCGTGCAGCAGGACAAAACAGAGGCACCAGAATATGCCGAACCCGTTACGGATATAGCAAAGCAGAAACAGCACGCCCAGCACCACCACTATCCAAAGATACAGGACCTGCCATCCCTGCCGCAGCATCCAAAAACTGACAAAGGCCAGACATGGTGTGAACAGATATCCCGCCATGGAGACAAGCAGAGCCTTCCACTTGGCAGTGGTCTCCACCAGCGCCACACCGGAAGTGTCACGGAACAGCTCCACCTTCTGCGGCTTCTCCCCCAAGAGCAAGGCCACAAGCACATGGCCTCCCTCGTGCACCATTGTGGCCAGCATCCGGAGATAACGTCCCACAACAGGCAGGTACATTAGCCCCACGCAACCGGCCAGCATGACATAGAACCGGAAGGCGTCGTTCCGCCAAAGTTCCGCCATCGGCAAATCACTTGGGATTGTCAATCGCCAGCAGCTCAACCTCGAAAATCAGCATGGAGCCGGCACTTTTCGGAGCATTGCCCACAGGACGGTTCCCGTATGCCAGATCGGCCGGAATCCAGAATTTGTATTTGCTGCCGACCGTCATCAGCTGGAGCCCTTCCGTCCAACCTTTGATCACCTGGTTCAGATAGAAGACGGCCGGTTCGCCCCTTTGCACGGAGGAATCGAAAATCTGCCCGTTATAGAAAGTGCCGGTGTAATGCACCTTCACACGGTCCTTTTCGGTCGGACGGGCTCCGGTTCCCTCAACCAGCACCTTATACTGCAGGCCCGATGCCGTCTGCTTGACTGTGGGGTCGTCCTTCATGTTCTGCTCCATGATTGACTTTCCGACCATCCGGTTGAAATTACTCTCCCGCTCCTGGTTCTCCTGCTGGCGCTTCTGGGCCATCTCGCTGAACTCCTGCAGCAGCTTTGTCCTTTCGGGATCCTTGATTTTGGCAGACTGCACCTTGAATCCGTCTGCAAAACCGGTCAGGAAGGCATCCAGGTCCACAAAATCGTACTGGTTCAGGAAAAAGCTCTCCCCATTGTACTGACCCAACGCATAACTCATTGAATCCTTGTGGTTTTTCAACTCCTTACTAACTTGGGCACGCGATTCCGTCCCCATGCAAACGGCCAGCAGAAGCAGGCCAACTGTCATAAAATTTTTCATCTGTATTTTTTTTAATTTAAAATGCAAAAGTAATCATTTCCTCAAAATGCAGGAAGATTTCCTGAAATTTTTCGTCAGACCGCGTTTGATGTCTCTTTTTTTTGTACCTTTGCACGCGCATAAAAACGCGTATTATATCATTAATGTGAAAATATAAACATAAATAATAAACTATGGAACTACCATTTGCAGAAGCGTGGAAAATCAAGATGGTCGAACCCATTAAGAAATCCACCCGCGAACAACGCGAGAAGTGGCTTGACGAAGCCCACCAGAACATCTTCATGCTGAAGAGCGACTACGTTTACATCGACCTGCTGACCGACTCCGGCACCGGCGCCATGAGCGACCGCCAATGGAGCGCGATGATGATGGGAGATGAGAGCTACGGCGGCGCACGCTCCTTCTACCACATGAAGGACACCATCACCGAAATCACCGGATTTGACTATGTCATCCCGACCCACCAGGGCCGTGCTGCCGAGAACGTGCTGTTCAGCTATCTGGTGAAACCGGGGCAGATCATCCCCGGCAACGCCCATTTCGACACGACAAAGGGGCACATCGAGAGCCGCAAGGCCTTCGCAATCGACGTGACCGTCCCTGAGGCATACGACACCCAGCTTGAAGTCCCCTTCAAGGGCAACGTCAGCCTGGAGAAACTGGAGAAGGTGCTGCAGGAGAACAAAGGCAACGTGCCATTCTTTGTCCTCAC
>CACYHG010000048.1 GCA_902774175.1 uncultured Bacteroidota bacterium | reverse complement strand
TTTTCTCCTGGGTGCTGCTTCTATTCATGTGCTTTTTCCTGCTTCTGACATTCTACCTTGCCTACGCCCCTTCCATTGCGCAGGCGATCAACAGTTGGACGGGCTCGTCCCATCAGATCTTTGTGCCGGGCGATTGCGGCTGTTTCGGCGATTTCCTCAAGCTGACCAATGTGCAGACTTTCTGGAAAAATGTCATTTTCATGGTGCCTACGCTGGTCGTGTTCCTGCAGCGGAAACGTTTCCGCACGCAGGATTTCCGCTATGTGACCGAATGGGGGCCGCTGCTGCTTGCGTCGCTTTTCATGCTGTTCATGCAGGTGCATTGCCTGCGGCATGAGCCCTGGCACGACTTCCGTCCGTGGAAAAAGGGACATTTCATTGCTGCCGAGACCTATTCGGAGGCTCCGCAGGTCGATTATGTCTTCCGATACAGGAACCTGTCGGACGGTTCGCTTCGTGAAGTCACGATGGACGAACTCACCTCCATCTCCGAGGACAGTGCGCGGAACGCGGAGTTTGAATCCGGTTTTGAGTATGTCGACAGGGTGGAGAAGGTGTTGAAGAAGGGGGTGGATGCCCGTCTTACCGATTTCTCCCTTATGGATGCGGAAACAAGGGAGGATGTCAAATTGGACGTGATGGAGTCCGAAGGTTACCATTTCCTGATGATTTTCAGGGATGTGAACGGAACAAAACTTTCCAAGCTGGAAAAACTGGACCGCTTTGCGGATGAATGCCGGCAAAACGGTATCCCATTCATTGCGGTGACCGCTTCGCTGCCTTCCGAGGTGGAGGGTCTGGATGCCGGATATCCTTTCTATTATTCCGATGCGACCCCGTTGAAGACGGCCTTGCGGAACAATTTGGGACTCATTTTGTTGAAGGACGGTTATGTGCTGGACAAATGGGCTTTCCGCGATGTGCCCACATTTGATGTCTTCCAGTCAAAACAGCCGAAATATGAACGCAGGCTGCAATGCTATCAGAGGCGCGAGCCGCCTGTGCTTCCAAACGGGGACACGCTGCAGCTGAAACCACTTCCAATTCCTGATGAATCTGTATCTGACCATGAATGAAATTTTTCTGAGAAACAACAAGTTGTCCCAATTCGGGATGATTACTGACGACGCCACAATTGCCTCCGTCATCGGGCGGATGCGTGCGGAGACCAAGCGCTACATCCAGGCTTCAGGGCTGAAGTCCCTTGTGGTGGGCATTTCCGGCGGTGTGGACAGTGCCTTTGCCGTCGCTCTGCTGCATCCGGTCTGTCAGGAGCTGGGCATCCCTCTGTACGGACGCTCCATAACCATCGAGACCAACAAACCTGATGAAATCGCCCGTTCGCAGGCTGTAGGTGCTGCGTTCTGCGATGATTTCCAGTATCTTGACTATACAGATTGGTACCTGGGTTTCAAGCCTCTCATGGAAAAGACTGACGATTCCATGCTTTCCAAGCTGCGGATGGGCAACGTCAAGGCGCGCATAAGGATGATTGTGCTTTATGATCTGGCCCAGCGGGAGAAGGGGATGGTGATCTCCACCGACAACTTCACCGAGTATCTGACCGGTTTCTGGACCCTGCACGGTGATGTCGGCGATTACGCCCCCTTCATACATCTTTGGAAAACGGAGGTTTATGCCGCTTGCCGTTATCTGTGCCGTTCTCTGCCTCAGCCCCAAAAGGATGCGTTGATGTCATGCGTGTGTGCTGTCCCGACGGACGGTCTTGGCATCTCCTCCTCTGATTTGGAGCAGCTTGGTGTGGCCACCTATGAGGAGGTTGACCGTATTTTCTGGCGCTACCTGAACGGGGAGAAGGCGCTTGAATCCCATGTTCTGGTGCAGCGATATCTCCGTTCTGAATTTAAACGCCGCAATCCGGCCTGTATAGAGCGTCACCAGCTTGTCGGGTAGGTGCGTTTTTACGCCGATAAAATTTAAACTTATTTTAAATTATTATATAAATAATTGGTTGTAAGTTAATTTATATGATTATCCACTTTTTTAACATTTGTTTGTGAAAAATCTTTCATCTAAAACCAAAGGCTAATAAATGATAATTGTATACTTTTGCCAATTAAAATAAAATAAGGTTTTTCCTTTGGAAATGGAGAACTTTATAGTAAATAAAACGTATAAGGAAGGAAAGTCAAAATTGTATTTGGCTTTTTGTAATTAATTGTTAATAAAACGATATGAGTTATAGAAGGGTCTGGCTTACGTTATCGGTGCTGCTGTTCGCCTGCACTTGCAGAGGGCAGCAGGATCCCCAGTTTTCGCAGTACATGTACAGCGATTTCTGTATAAATCCTGCCATCGCCGGAAGCGCGGGCATTTGTGCCACCACTTTGTTCAGGCAGCAGTGGGCTGGTTTTTCCGAATCCTACATGGATGAGAACGGGGAGACCCACACCACAACGGTTGCACCGCAGGAAATCGTTTTCAACCTGCATTCCCCCGTGAAATTCCTTCATGGCGGTGTAGGAGCCTCCTTCTATCGGGATCAGGAAGGTCACCAGAACAATATCGACATAAAACTGGCATACGCATATAAGATGAACATTGGCAACGGCTTCCTGAATGTCGGTGCCGCTTTGGAGATGTCCAACCTTACGGTTATTGGCGATGAGTACCGCCCTGTACAGCCTGGCGACCCTGTTGTGCCGACCAGCAACCAGAGCGATTTCTTCACCGATTTGGCCTTCGGTCTGTATTATAAGGATAATGACGACAAGTTTTATGCAGGTTTGAGCTTGACCCAGCTTATGGGGAACGAAGGTACAAACACCCATCAGAGCACGACCCGTCACATATATGCCATGGGCGGTTATTCTTTCCCGCTGCCCATCGACCCCAGGTGGACGATGAAACCCAGTTTCCTGATTAAGAGCGATGTGGCGAAAACTCAGATAGACCTTACCATGATTGGTGAATTCCAGAAGGTTCTGTGGTGCGGTGTTTCATACCGTATGATCGACGCCATCGTGCTGATGTTCGGTGCGCAGCCATTTGTCAACTCACCTTCAGCCATCCGCGGCCTGCAGGTGGGTGTGGCGTATGACATCACCACCTCCAAGCTCGGTTATACCCACGGGCGCAGCTTCGGCAGCCCGGAGGTTATGCTGAAGTACTGCTTCAATATTGTAACACATCCGACCACCTACGGTTATCGTAACACCCACTATCTGGGTAACCGTCCGGCCCGGTAACATATAATTAATATAGTAAGAAATTCTAAAACATACAAAGATGAAAAAGTCGTTTTTAATGTTGGCAGCAGCGGCCCTGATGATTCTGGGGACCTCTTGCAAGAATGCCGGTAACGGCCAGTTGGTCGGTGTACAGGACCGGCCGGAGTATGTGGAAGTGGTGCCTTTTGGCATGAAGAACATTCCGCTGGGACACACCATCATTGGCGGCGGTATGGCAGATGCCGCCTATTCCCAGACCTATGCCGCAAAGAATGTGACGGTACAGGCCTTCTGGATGGATGAGACCGAAATCACCAACAACGAATACCGCCAGTTTGTGATGTGGGTGCGCGATTCCATCGCCCATGTACTTTTGGGCGAGGCTGAAGTTGAGGAGGACAACCAGCATTTCAAGAAGTATAGGAGAGGCGAGAACGAGGGTGAGGTGATCGAACCCCGCCTTATCAACTGGAACACTCCTATCGACTGGGATTCCAAGGACGAGGATTACCAGCAGGTGCTGGCCAATCTCTACAGTTCGCCTGCCGGTAATGAAAGGTATTACCACTATAAGTCGAAGGATTTGAACGTGAAGATGTTGAATTTCGAATACTGGTGGGTTGACCGTCGCGCCTATCGTGATCCTGAGGATCCCGATGTTATGGGTGCCGCCTACAAGGAGTTTGACAACAATGATCCGCAAACCAAGAACATGGGTATGTTCTCCAACCGTCCGACGGCCTACAACCAGGGCAAGAAACCCTTCATGCGCCGTGAGGTGGTCAACATCTATCCGGACACCCTGTGCTGGATCTATGATTTCACCTTCTCCTTCAACGAGCCGCTTACTGAAAACTATTTCTCACATCCGCAGTATGACAACTATCCTGTCGTTGGTGTGAGCTGGAAGCAGGCGCGCGCCTTCTGTGCGTGGCGTTCGCAAATCCGCAACACCTATATCAGCAGCAACGACTGGGCGTTTGAAAACGAGTTCCGTCTGCCGAACGAGGTCGAATGGGAATGGGCTGCAAGAGGCTATCGTGAAAACAGCCCCTATCCTTGGGGCGGTCCCTACACGCAGAACGCCAACGGCTGCTTCCTCGGCAACTTCAAGCCGCAGCGTGGAAACTATGCCGCCGACGGTGGTGTGCAGACAATCGTTGTCGCCCACTATGCTCCGAACGACTGGGGTCTGTATGACATGGCCGGCAATGTTTCGGAATGGTGTGAGGATGCCTACAACGAATCCGCCTACAACTTCGCACATGACCTGAACATGCAGTACACCTACTATGCTACGGACAACGATGCTCCGGTGTTGAAACGTAAGGTGGTCCGCGGCGGTTCCTGGAAGGACATCAGCTATTACATGCAGACGGCTGTCCGCAACTACTGCTATCAGGACACTGGCAAATCCTATATCGGATTCCGCTGTGTGCAGTCTTACCTTGGCCGTAACTTCGGCGACAGCAAGACCGCCTCTTCAAATGTCTATTAATATTTAAAATTGAGTTAAAATCATTTACAATACTAAAAAAAACAAAAAATCATGGGACTGAATGAACTTGTTACAAGTAAAGGGTATGTCAACTTTATGACCAAATTGTACGGATGGGGCGCCTCTGTCGTTATCATCGGTGCTTTGTTCAAGATTATGCACTGGCCGGGTGCCGGTATCGTTCTGACGGCCGGTATGGTCACAGAGGCGTTGATCTTCTTCTTCTCCGCCTTTGAACCGCCTCTGCCTCACTACAACTGGTCACTTGTGTTCCCTCAGCTGGCTATCGGCGAGGAGGCACATGACACCAAGGACAAGAAGGCCATGAAACTCCCCTCCAATGCACCTATCACGCAACAGCTTGACAATGCATTGACAGAAGCCAAGATTGGTCCCGAACTGTTGGAAAGCCTCGCCTCCGGTATGCGGAATCTGGGTGAGAACGCCAAGAAGCTCTCCGGTGTCTCCGATGCCGCTGCAGCCACCGACGGATATGTCTCCAACCTTTCCAAGGCCGCCGATTCTGTGAAGAACCTTTCCGGCGCCTACAACCGTGTTGCTGAGACTCTGGACAACACCGCCGCCAAGTCCGGCCAGTATTTCGAGAACATTGAGAAGGCCACCTCTTCAGTGAAGACCTTGGCCGGCATCTATGAGAAGAATATCGCCACCATGTCTGAGGAGACCGGCTTCAATGCCGAAATGGACCGTCTGGCCAAGAACCTCTCCGCCATGAATGCGGCTTATGAGATTCAGATCAAGACCGCCAACAACACCATGAACACCACCAAGAGCCTGGATGACTACATCTCCTCGCTGGCCAACAACCTGACGCAGTCCACCGACAGCGTGGCCGCCTACAAGGAGCAGATTGACAAACTGGCCCAGAATGTCAGCAAACTGAACGGCATCTATGGCAACATGCTGGCCGCGATGAGCAACCGCTAACATAATTAAAGTAACGGAGTGTTGAATAATTAAATAGAGAAATACATGGGTGCAAAGAATTGTCCGGAAACCCCGCGACAGAAAATGATAGGCATGATGTACCTTGTGCTGACCGCCATGCTGGCCCTGAATGTCTCCAAGGATATTCTGAGTGCCTTTGCCACGGTTAACGACACATTGGAGACAACCAATGCCAATTTCACCTCCAAGATAGACGAGACCTATGCAATTTTTGCAGATCTGCAGGAAAAGCAGCCCAAGGCAAAGCCCTATTATGCCAAGGCTATGCAGGCCAAGAAGATTTTTGCTGAGACTGTGAAATACATGGAGGATCTGAAGTTGGACTTCTTCTGCTACGTTGACGGTAAAAAGCCTGAGGATGTCAAAGGTAAGACTTTGGCTGAGATGGATGCCAAGGATAACTTTGACAAGCCGGGCACCTATTTCATCACCAACAAGAAGGCTGATGAGATGAAGGCCAAGTTCAAGAAGATGAAAAGTGATGTCGAGACGCTTGTCGGCGACGGCTTCAAGCTGAAGGGTCTGGATGTTGACGCCAAGTTCAAGGATCACGATGAGAAGAATGTGCCATGGGAAAACCACAATTTCGAGCATGTTGTGGCCGCTGGTGTCTATACTCTGCTGAACAACATGGTTGGTGAGATAAAGAACATGGAGTATGAGACGGTGAAACATCTGATTGACCAGATTGACGCCGGTAGCTTCAAGTTCGACAATGTGACCGCCAAGGTTATTCCCAACAGCCGTATCGTCTTCTCCGGCGACGCCTTTGAGGCCGACATCATTGTGGCCGCATCCGATTCCCGTCAGGCGTTGGAGGTATTTTGGGCCGGTGGTCGCGACAAGGTTTCCACTGATGAGCTTGACAAACTGAAAAAGGAGGTGAGCGACAGCGGTGGCGTGGTTCATCTGAAAATCCCGACCGGTGGTATCGGTGACCAGAAATTTGCCGGTAAGATCAAGGTGCAGGGACCTGATTCCGCCACCTATTATGATTTTGCCGAAACCTATACGGTGACCAAGCCGACCGCGGCCGTGGCTGCCGAAAAGATGAACGTGTTCTATGCAGGCATTCCAAACCCTGTGACCATTTCCGCTCCTGTGGCTGCTGAAAAGCTGCGTATCAACTGGGGTGGCGCTTCCGCCACTTCGCTGGGCGGCGGACGTTACGATGTTTCGGTGCCGCAGAGCATGTCAGGCAAAACCATCACCATCACCATCAGTGCTGATATGGGTGGCGGCAAGTCGCAGGCCATGGGCAAGACGGATTTCCGTGTGAAACCTGTTCCGGAGCCTACCGCCACCATCGGTGCAGGCATCACTTCGGGACGCCAGGCTAAGGATGTGCTGCTGACCAACCCTCTGATTGTAGCCCAAATGTCAAAGGACTTCAACTATGAGTTGCGTTGGACTGTTGTCTCCTACAAGGTCACGTTTGTGAGAAACAACGTTGAGGAGGCGCCCATACAGGTCAGGGGACCGCGTTTCCCGGACAATGTGGTGTCAAAGATTCGTTCGGCCTCTTCGGGCACCCAGATGGAAATTTCGGACATCAAGGTGCAGAGCATTGCCGGCGCCCGTACGCTGAAGACCATTCTGGTCCGTATAAAGTAGCTTAACTTAAAAACATATAGTCATGAAAGCGATTAAATTAGCCATCCTGCTGGTGCTTGTCTCATCCCTGTCGTTCGCTCAGGTGATTGAAAGTGAGACGGGCAGCGAGTCTGTGCCTGCGGCACCGAAATCAACTGCCAAACCGATTCGGGCTCCTATAGACCGGCCGTGGGTGGAGCAGAACCTTGCCGACAACAAGCCGGTCACGCTCCAATACATCAATCGGGATTACCTGAAAGATGCCACCATGATTTGGCGTGTGCTTGACTTGCGTGAGAAGATGAACCATCCGCTCTATTTCCCGACAGAGGTGAAGGGAAACTGGAGAAGCCTTATGCAGATTATCATGGATGCCCTCGATTCTACGGAAAGCAATCCGGAGCCGTTGCGCGTCTACACTGACGAGAACATCAACATTCCCAAATCTGCGGAGGAGCTTAAGACCAGTATGGGTGAAACCAAACGGATGGAGATCTTGAATGACTGGGGCGAAGTTATTGGTGACTCCACAATTTTCATTGCATGGGGAGCCAAGGATGTCTTCCAGTATGTGCTGAAAGAGTGCTGGTATGTCGATAACCAGCGTTCTATGCTTGATGTCCGCATCATGGCCATCTGCCCGATGTTCTGGTACGAGCCTCAGACTGATGCGACCTCCGAGGAGGCCGATGAGGATATGCCGGGTGTGACCAACCGTCGTTGGCGCCAGTTCAGTTGGATTGATTACAACGAACTGCGTCCTTTCATGGCAAAGAATGAGGTGTTCAACACACAGAACTTTGCCCAGAACCGTACGTTTGACGATTTGTTCCTGCAGCGCCGTTTCTCCAGCTTCATCAAAGCCAAGGGCAACGTGTACGATCATCGTGAAATCAACCAGTACATTGTGAACGGCCTGGATCAGATTCTCGAAGCGGAAAAGATTAAAAACGAAATCCGCGAGAGGGAACATGATATGTGGGAGTTCTAATTCCCAATGTATTACGATAAAGCGGACGAAAGTCCGCTTTTTTTTTGCCCTTTTTAGCTCTACCAACCGATAAAATGTCTACTTTTGCAGAAATGAAACACTATCCCTATCATGAAGAAAATCATTCTGATTCTTGCATTTTGCAATTGTTTGGCGTGGTCGGCGGCGCAATCCGCCTGTTTTTTGTTCCCGGCAGCCTCCGCTTTTGCGGATGAGGGTCGATGGGAGGCAGGATGCCAAAGCCAGTGCCGTCTTGCAGGCACGTTTACCGCTTATAGCGGTCTGATGCTCCCATTTGATGGTGACAAGTCGTCATCTTTTCTGCTGCAGCGGGAGCAGTTGGGGGATTTCCGGCGTTTGCGGTGCGATGCCGCCTATTCGCAATCTTTCGGCTCAATCTTTTCACTTGCTATCAGCTGCAGTTACCACTCGCTCTCCTTCAGCGACCCCTTCTATGGGTGCAAACGTGGTGCGGCGGTTTCACTTTCCGCCTGTTTCAGACCTGCTGAGACATATTCTGTGGTTTTTGCATGGGAAAACCCTTTCGCCCTTCCATATTGGGTTGATGGTGAGCAGCGGGAGCGGATTCCGTCAGGGTTGCGTGCGGCCTGTGTGTATCGTGGCATGGAGTCGCTTGCTGTCACGATAGGCGCTGAAAAGAATTGTTTCCAGCCTGCCTCATACGGCCTGCTGCTTGAGGGGAGTCCCGCCGAAAGCTGGCGGTGGAGGTTGGGTTGCGGATTCCCATACTTCCGGTTGCTTGCAGGAGGCGGAATTGTTGGAAAACGTTGCCGGTGCGATTTTTTTGCCCTGCTTCACAGCGGATGGGGGCCTATGCTTTGCATGTCGGTCAGTGGCGGATTCCGGAGCGGTGGGAGGGGAGGCATCCATGAATAGGATTCTGCTTATGTCATTTTTTCTCTTCCCTTGTCTGCTGTTTGGCCAATGGAGTGACACTTCGGATTACAGGGAGGATGACGGTTATATTGGACAGTGGCAGGTTGAGGAGCGTTTGGAGCAGTATGCCGAGTCGGGCGGTGAGGTGCCTGATGGCAGCGACCTGCAGGAGGCTCTGGAGGAGTTGAGGACACATCCGGTCAACCTGCATTTGGCGGATGACGCCTGCCTTGGCGGTTTGTTGGGGCTTACCGAATATCAGCGGTACCAATTGCGCCGCTATATCTTTCTGCATGGTTATGTGCAGACTCCGCAGGAACTGGCGGCTGTGGATGGCTTTTCGGAGGCGGTGGTGCGCAAGATAATGCCCTATGTCACCTTCGGAAAACCTCCGGAAAGGAAACCTGTTCGGTTTAAACGCCTTGTGTCCGGAAAACCATCCTGCATGATGCGTTGGGGCAGGGTGCTTGAGCCACAGCAGGGATACAGGCGGGTGCCGGATTCCATCCGTGCGCTTTCTCCGGGGAGCCTTTATGAGGGGAGTGCGGATGCCCTGCTGCTGAAATACAGTTATCGTTGCAACGAAGGCATCAATGCCGGTTTTGTGGCGGAGAAGGATGCGGGTGAATCCTTTTTCAGCGCCTCCAATCCGCATGGTTTCGACTATTTTTCAGGTTATGTGCAGTATCAGGGCAAGGGTAGGGTCAGACATGTTGTGGCCGGTGACTATCAGCTCCAGTTCGGTCAGGCGTTGGCGATGGGGATGGGGTTCCGTCCGCGCAATGCCGATCCGGGTTCGTTCTGTGATGCCGCCTATGGATTGAAGCCGCATACCTCCGCTAACGAGAGCCAGTTCTTTCGTGGTGCTGCAGTTGGCTGCCGATTGGGTGAATGCTCGGAAGCCACGTTTTATCTCTCTTTGTGTAGGAGAGATGCGGACGTCGCAGATTCCGCATACGCATCGCGGAGTGTTACGGGGTATCACCGCACCGTTTCGGAAATCGCAAAGGAGGATGCGGCACGGGAATTTTCTGCGGGCTGCTATTGGGCAAGGAACGGAAGGTCCATGCATGTGGGAGCCGGTTGCCACCTTTTGCGCGAGGCGATGCCGTTGCTGTCTTCGGACAAGCCTTATGCCCGTTTCCGCTTCAGTGGTGAGAGCCTTTGGAACGGCAGTACGGATTTCACTTGGAATCTTGGGCATACGACATTGTTTGGGGAGCTGGCCTGCAGTGGGAACGGAAGTGCCGCATTTGTAGGCGGAGCGGTTTGTGAAGCGTATGATCTCTTTTCTTTTGCCCTGCTGATGCAGATGCTGCCTAAGGATTATCAGGGAATTCCGGATGTGTTGAACGGGTCGGCAGAGCTGTCAGGCATGCAGGGCTTCCGGTTGTGCTGCCGGATGCTGCTGGGGAAACGTGGCACGTTGGATGCGGACTGGAACTTTTGCAGTTACCTGTGGCTCAGATACCAGACGGATGCCCCTTCGCAGGGTTCCGCACTGCGGCTCCGTTTCTGCACCACCGACCGTGCCGGAGGGGCGTGGCTCCTCCTTTACCGCTGGAGCAGGAGGGAGGGTAACTGTCAGGATGATGTGTTGCGCATCATCCAACCGAATGACCTGCATACCTCCCGAGTGCGGTGGGAATGGAAGCCGGTGGAGCGGTGGCGCATCAGGTTGCAGTGGGACGGAGCGCTCTATGGCGGGGCGGACAGCTGGTCGAATGGTGGGATGTGGTCGCAGCAGCTCACCTGTTCGTTGCGGAAAATCCGCTACAGCCTCTCTTTTGCCTGTTTCGACACCGATTCCTATCAGGCGGCCCTCTATCTGTCTGAGCAGGATGTTCGGTATGCCACTTCGGTCGTTTCGTGCAGCGGCAGGGGCGTGCGGTTGTATGGCCTTGTCACATGGCGATTGTCGGCGGCATGGAGCATGCAGGCGAAGCTAACCTGCTGCCTATATGCCGACCGTGATGCGGTTGGCAGCGGTGCGACGCAGATTGACAAACCGCATAAAACGGAAATAAGGCTGCAATGGATATGGAAAGGATAATAAACCGGAACAAATTCCGTTATACAATATATAATTTGGAGGCAATATGTCAGAACTGGATTTGGGAGTTATAAGCCAATTTGGAAATATTGAACTGATTGCAAAGCAGTTGGTGGAGGGCTTCATTACGGGGCTTCACCAAAGTCCGTTTCACGGCTTTTCGGTCGAGTTTGCCGAATACCGGCCATACAATGCGGGCGAATCCACCCGCAACATCGACTGGAAACTGTATGGGAGGACAGACAAGCTCTTTGTCAAGCAGTATGAGGAGGAGACCAACCTGCGCTGCCAGCTGCTGATAGATGTCTCATCCTCCATGTCTTTTCCCAAGCGGGAGAGGTATTCACTGGAACACCCCAACAAATTGTGGTTTTCGATATACGCTGCCGCTGCAATCATCCAGATGTTGCGCCAGCAGCGAGATGCTGTCGGTCTGACTTTGTTCGACAATAACATCCGCTTCCATTCAAGGGCCAAGTCAAGTCCTGTCCATATAAAGCAGCTGTTCGCCGAAATGGAGAAGATGCTTGAGCCCCAGCCTGAAGCGGAGCGCCATGCCACCGGTGTGGTCGATACCCTGCACGAAATCGCGGAGCGTATCCACCGCCGGTCGCTTGTCGTGCTGTTCAGCGACATGTTCGATTTCCAGCAGGATCCGGAGGCGTTGTATCTGGCTTTGCAGCATCTGCGGCACAGTCGTCACGAGGTGATACTGTTTGAGGTCTGCGACCATTCCATGGAGGTCGATTTTGCGCTGGACAACAGGCCATACCGTCTGATAGACATGGAAAGCGGTCGGGAAATGAAGCTCAACGCCTCGGAAATAAAGGATATATATCGCAAACGGATGCAGGCCTACCGCGAGGAGCTGAAGGTGCGGTGCGGCCAATATCAGATTGACCTTGTGGAGGCGGATATCAACGAGGGCTTCCAGAAGGTGCTGATGACATATTTCCTTAAGCGGAAGCGAATGCCATAAAAATATAAAAACACTAACCTTATGCACAAAAACAAACTGATTGGTTCCGGCCACCCTGCCGATGAACTGCCAAGGGAGAAAATGCAACGGTCAGGTCCTGAAACCCTGACTGATGCGGAGCTGCTTGCCATCCTGCTCCGTTCCGGCACGGTTCGGGAGAATGTTTTGGAACTTTCTCAGCGCATTTTGGCGGATTGTGACGGCAGTCTTGTCACATTGTCACAAAAACGTATGGATGATTTTCTCCGCTATGGCGGTGTGGGTGAGGCCAAGGCGGTCACACTGATGGCGGCGCTTGAACTGGGCAAGCGGCGGCGTGCTTCGGAGGTGCTGCTCCGGAAGGTGATTCTGAACAGCGCCGATGCTTATGAGTATATTCAGGACAGACTTACCGATCTGGACCATGAGGAGTTCTGGCTTATCCTGCTGAAAGGCAGCCATGAAATAATCGGTAAGGTCCGTGTGAGCACAGGAGGCTCGGACGCGACTGTTGTGGATTGCAAGATGGTAATCAAACATCTCATTATGAAAAATGCGGCGGCGTTCATTGTCTGCCACAACCATCCCTCGGACTCCCTTTCGCCAAGTTCACAGGACAGGCAACTTACACAAAACATGCGTAGTGCAGCCAATTTGTTTGAAATCCGGATGCTTGACCATATTATAGTCGGCAACCAGGGATACTACAGCTTCAAGGATGAAGGTCTTCTATGAAGAAAAATATTATTTGATTTTTAGTGGTTGAATATGTCTTTTTTTTCTATTTTTGCAGATTCGTTCCGTCTGTTTCAGATAGTCGGAGTTTGTTAATTTAAATATTTGATTATGATTTATTTGGACAATTCTGCCACTACCTTTCCAAAACCCGATGTGGTTTACGATTTCATGACCGGTTTCTACCGCAAGCATGGGGTCAATCCGGGACGCTCCGGCTTTGACGCGGCGTTGGAGACGGAGGAGATTGTGTTGAACACAAGGAAACTGCTCACCAATCTGTTTAACGGTGGTGGCGATCCCAATCGTTTGACATTCAGTTATAATGCGACGGATTCGCTGAACATTATCCTGCAAGGGCTGTCGGAGAAGGGCGACCATGTTGTCACGACGATGCTGGAGCACAATTCGGTGCTGCGTCCGCTCTACTGCATGCAGGACCAGGGTATTATTGATGTGACGTACGTGCCGTTCAATGCAGCGGGCTACGTTGATCCGGACGATATCCGCAAGGCTATTCGCAAAAACACCAAGTTTGTTGTGGTGACCCATTGCTCCAATGTGATAGGTACAATCCAGCCGCTGGCCGAAATCGGGAAGATTTGCCACGAGGCCGGTGTGCTGTTTGTGGTTGACGGCAGCCAGGGCGCCGGTTCCGTACCGATGGACATGGTGGCCAACAATATTGACGTATATTGCTTTACCGGCCACAAGTGCCTGATGGGACCGACCGGTATAGGCGGCTCCTACGTGCGCGAGGGGGTGACGGTGCGCCAGACCCGTTTCGGCGGCACAGGTGTCCGTTCCGCATATCCCAAGCATCTGGAGGAGTATCCGTGGAGGCTGGAGGCCGGCACCCTGAATCTGATCGGTGTGGCCGGGCTGAACGCCGGTGTTAAATGGATTACCGAACAGGGGATTGAAAACATACATGACCGTGAAATGGCCCTTTGGAAAAAGCTCCGCGACGGCCTTCGTGAAATCGATGGTGTGACGGTATATTGCGCCACTTCGGTCGAGAACCAGAATCCGGTGCTGAGCTTCAACATCCGCGGCTTTGAGGCTGGTGATGTTGGTACAATGCTGGATGTCGACTACGACATAGCATGCCGCACCGGCCTGCAGTGCGCCCCGAAGGTGCATGAGGGTCTGGGCACTATTGATATCCACGGCACGGTCCGCCTGAGCATCGGCGCGTTCAATACCGAAAAGGAGATTGACACGGCGATAGGGGCGGTGCGCGAAATTGCGGCCATCAAAAACTAACTGCAGCCTGAACAATGCTGGTCGTTGACCATACAATACTGCCGGAAGCACTGTTTTCACAGTGCTTCTGCTGTGATTTGCAGCGGTGCGGGGGAGCCTGCTGCATTGAGGGGGATGCCGGTGCTCCGTTGGAGGAGGAGGAGGTCGGCGAACTGGAGGATCTTCTGCCCGACATCCTGCCATTCATGACGGCGGCGGGGCGTGAGGTTGTGGAAAAGGGCGGCGTGTTCGACTACGACATGGACGGCTGCTTGGTGACGCCTTTGGTGAACGACCGCGAGTGCGCCTTCATGTATGAGGAGGAGGGCTGCGCCTTATGTGCCATCGAAAAGGCCTTTCTGGAGCGGCGCATCCCATTCCGCAAGCCCGTTTCCTGCCATTTGTATCCTATCCGGATTGAGCGGAAGAACTGGTACGATGTGCTGCAATACCACAGGTGGGACATCTGCGATCCGGCGCGCGCCTGCGGCGCTGAAAAGGGGATTCCGCTTATCAATTATCTGAAGGAGCCGCTTGTGCGCAAGTACGGGGAGGAGTGGTACCGAAAGGTTCAGGATGCACTGGCGAGCCGGAAAGCTGGTGCAGCCGGCTTGAAAAAATGACAGGGTGACACCTGGCGGTGCCAACCCTGTCTGTAAAACTAAACTAAACTCTCAATTGTTTTTTACTGGTTGTGTATGATTCCTTCGTAAACTTTCCTGTCGCGGCTGTCGTAGATGATCAGGTAGCAGCCGCCCTTTGGGATGTTGTTGATTCGGAACGAATTGTCCACATCGCATTCGCAGTTTGCCGTATTGTTCGGGATGTCCCTTTCGGTGACGATGATTGTGTCGCCTGAGAAGTGTCCTGTCACGGCAATGCTGTCAAAACCGCAGTTCACCTCCAGATTGTAGTGCCAGACATATGTGGTCCTGTTGGCGGTGAACACAACGACTGAATCCGGTTCGTGGAATCCCTTCTGCATGGTATTCCGGTGATTTTTGCAGCTGGTGAATAAAACATGTGAGATGGTTGTATTCTTTTCCACTACTGATTGGGGTGAATATAAATCCCCCTTTTTGCAGTTGGCAAAAAGCAGGGTCCCTGCGAGGATTACTGCTGTGGCCGTGAGGCCTGCAAGTTGTCTTTTCATAATGTGTTGTTTTATTTGTTGTTGGAAATTAATTGGTTATAATGACAAGAAGAGTCCTATCCGCACCGGATAAATGGAACTTCCGTAGTCGGTGTAGATAGGCAGGAGCGAGGGCTGCAGGTATATGCTGAAATCCGGTGTGCCGATGGAGAGCCGCACATCAAATTTCCATTGTTCCATCCGGTTGTTCACATTCTGCTTGAAGGTATATTTGGCGTTGGTGGAGCCCCAGCTTGTTTTGAGCATGGCCTTCATCAGTATTCCAGGAACTGCCTCGACAGAAAAGCTGACCTTGCGGTTGTCGAAGGTGTAGCCGACCGGCAGCTGCAGGTAGCCGAAACGGATTTTGCCTTTGTCGTAGATGCTGCGGCCACCATCGTAAGCGGCAACAAAACCCTCCTTCACCACATTGTCAAGATGGTTGTTCTCCGGCGAGGGCAGCCGGTAGTTGTCGTAGGAGATGCCGATGCCGATGCTCAGGTTGTTGCACCAGTTGAGCCAGTATTTCTCCTTAATTTCCCAGGCGATGCTGGAGAGAGACCAGTGCATTTCGTCGGATGCGGGATATTCCAGGTATCCCGAAAAATAGCTGGCGTTCCCTTTCCAGAACAGGAAGCCCCAGTAGAGGTCCGATTCGGTCTCCCACCTGTGGCGGAGGGCTTTCGCTTTTCCGGTAGGGGCGGCGGCAACGGTGTCGCCACTCTTTTTCGTGGTGGTTGCGGGGCTCTCGCTTTTCTTTTCGGGAGATGAGAATATGTCATACAGTTTGCTGCCGGCATCGTTCCATGCTTCACGGAATTTCAACTTGTTCGAATCGCTTTCGGACTGCTCCATGTTCTCCGACAATTCTGCGGGTAGCTGGTTCGGCAGTGCCGTGTTGAACTGTGACCCTCCGACGATTTGGTAGGCACGCACATCGTAGGCCTTGGTCTCCACCAGATACTTGGCGTTGGTGGAGACAATCTGGTACAGTTTGTCAATGTACATGGGGCTTTTTATCCGCATGACGGAATTGTTCTGTAAAAAGATGGATACCGCATTCACCCTCAGCGTGTCCTGGTTCTGCACCGTGAATCTGGAGGCGTCCAAGGCTTTCAATTCGCGGATTGGCCATGCTGTAAGTGCGGTGGCTGTCACGCAGGCGGAATCTTTCAAGTTGAAGTGGAGATTGCTGCTGCAGGTGTCTGTCAGTGTCAGCACATACTGGCAGGGCTGGTCCAGTACCAGCGTTTTGCCCGTAAGGTTGCCTGAGGTGACATCCTTTTTGTCCGATTTCACATCCAGTTTGTTCTGGGTTCCGCTCCGCAGCTCGACCTGCGCGTTGCCGCCCACTTCAACCTTTTTGATTTCCGGCAGCATTTGGTGGTAGACCCTTACCGTGTCTGTGCGCTGTGCCGAAAGTGGGGCGCAGCACCCGCCGAGAATGAGTCCGGCGAGCAAAATCTTTTTCATATTCATTGTGTTGGATTTTAATGTTTTCATGTGATCAGATATTGGTTTAGTTAAATAAATTGGATACATTGTCATATGCTTTAATAACATTTTCCGTGCGGGCAAGCAGCTTCTCCACCACCTCTCCGCCTTTTTCTTCTGGAGCCAGCCAGTTTGCGATGCCCTTCGCTATCCGGTAGAGCCTGCCGTGCTGTTCGGGCGTTTTTTCCGATGGCTCCTCCTCCGGTGTTATGGAGACCAAGCAGTCCGTGTAAATGTCAATCTGAACAATCACCACGCTGTCGTCCGTTGTTGCGGCATCGGGCAGGGGCGTGGCGGCTGTGTTGGCCCTCTCCGCATTCTCCGGTGCCGTTACGATTGCGGACGGCTGCACTCCGGCATCGGCCATCAGATTGGTTCCGGTTGTTGCAGGAGCCGTTGTGACGGCATCGTTGCCTTTTGCAGGAATGGTGTTGGCCGGTTGCATGGCGGCGGCGGTGTCGGGTTCCGGCTTTGCCGCAGGCTGCGTTTGTCGCTCCCCGCCATTTTGTGCGGTAAACTCGTTGCCGTCAGTCTGGTGCAGGTGCCGTATGGCCGTGGGGATGGCGAGGCAGAGCAGCAGTATGACCGCGGCGGCGGAAAGGCTCCGTACAATCCAGCGCGGCATCGGTATTGTCTTAAGCAGCGTCCCCTTGTCCGGGAATTCGGGTGCGGGAGGCGCCGGCAGCCGGAACGCAGGATCGTATTCCTCCAGCATCCGGAGATATTCGGGATGTGCCGCAAGCAGGGCCTCCACCTCCGCGCGGGCGTCGTCGTCCAGCTCGTTTTCCGCATATTGCAGCAGCAGGGCCTCAATGTTTTCAGTTTTCATATTGTTCATAATTGCTCCTTTCTTTGTTTTTTGTCAGAGGAGGGGAGGGAATAGCCTTCCGCCTCCAGGTGCTTCCGCATGGCAACGCGGGCGCGGAACAGGTAGCTCATCACCTGCTGTTCGCTTACATTTGCGATTTCCGCAATCTCCTTGTAGGCGAAACCCTCCCAGTCGCGCAGCAGCAGGATCTCCTTCTGGATTGCGGGCAGCTTGGCAAGCGTCTTCCGCAGTACATCCTTCAGCTCCATCTGCCGGTATCCGGTGGTTTGTCCCTCCGGCTCCGGCATCTCGCTCATGTACTGTATCTTCACCTGCTCATGCCGGATTTGGTCGATCATCCGGTTCCGCGTTACGGTGAAAAGAAAGCTTTTTGCCTGTTCCATCTCCACTTTGTCAATTTTGTCCCATAACATCACAAAGGATTCCTGTACGGTGTCTTCGGCGGAGGCTGTGTCGGGTACGAACTGTAGGGCAAAGCGATACAGCGAATCCGAATAGTGTCTGACACAGTTGTTGTACTCCTTTGTGGTCATGTTTTGTTTTACGTCCACTGATAAATCGTTTGAAGGGGGCCAAATATTACAGCCCCCTAAAAAAAATCTTCACTTTTTTTCGCTGCGCCGCGCGTGGCGGAAAAAAATCCCACATCGCATTTACCGTAGAGACGCACGGCCGTGCGTCTCTACATCCCGATACCGTTCCGGTAATCCCCTGGCGTCATGCCGGTGTGTGTTCTAGATAAGGCAGCGTGGTAAATGTTCGCCTTCAGGCATTATTTCCTTCTTATTATTTTGGCAGCAAAAAAATTCAAAATCCCGACGCGGATTCCGCTTATTCATCATCATTCAAGCAACCATGTTTGAACCCTATACGCTTACGCGGTGTGTCCGGTTGCGCCATTAACTTGTCAAGTGCCTCGTTGATGGCGTCAATCTGTATAGCCATTTCGGTATTGTTCTCGTACTGCTCATGAAGTATTTCGTCCACACGGGAATTGAGCACATCCACCTTGTGTGAGAGTTGTTCCACCCGCATATTCGTTGACTGCCATGCCGCCACCGTTTGCCGAATCATTACAAATGCCCGCATGATGTTGATGTTGACTTGTATGGCCGTTTCAGAACGTAATACGGAACTCAGCATTGCGATGCCAAGTTCGGTAAAAGCTAATGGTAATTTTCGAAGCCCCATCTTTATGGAATTGGATATCACAATTTGTGATTTCCAATTTTCCAGTTCCTGTTCGGTCAGTGTGAACACAAAGTCTTCCGGAAAACGTTCCATATTACGTTT